>CAZNVX010000411.1:0-3063 GCA_964576225.1 uncultured Christensenellaceae bacterium | reverse complement strand
AAGCGACACCAAGCGAATGGAAGAGGCTGAAGCACCCCGCGTTCCCCCGGCTGGGCTTGACTTTAAAGATGTGGCCTGGGGAATGACACAGAATGAGGTGATTGCCGCGGTGGGCGCCGAGCCGGATTTCATTTTTGAAATAGGGATTGAATACATTGGAGAAACGCTGGCCGGCATAGCTTGTGATATCCGGTATTATTTTAATGAAGACGACCGCTTGGGTATGATCGACTACACTTTTGACACCGTTAACGTACATGATAAGAACGACAATGTCGGCAACTATGAAGCCTTAAAAAAGCTGCTGACAGCGGAATTCGGCAAGCCTTATATTGACACGGCGTATTGGGATGACGTGATGTATCAAGATGAACCGCAAAACATCGGGCTTGCTGTTTCTTTGGGGCATCTGACCTATACGTCAGAATGGGATATGCCGAGTGACTATCTGCGGTTTATGCTGCATGGATATAATGAGGAGACGGTGCTGATACTGATGATGTTCTCCCAGGATATTGATATATATACGGACTTTGATACGGGCATCAACTCTGACCCGCCCACGGATACAGACATGGATATGGATCCCTCGTTTTGGTTTGTGGGCTCATGGAATACGCTTAAGTTTATCTATGCTGATGGCACGGAGATGATAAGAAAGAGTGATATGGAGTATGCTTTCAATCTGACCATTCAGCTGGAGGATAATTATACGGGATATGTGTATGATGATGAAGAAATCATCCCGGTATCGTGGACATATGAAAATGATTTGGGGATGATAGCCGACCAGAACGGGTTTGCGCTGTACACCTTTGAAATGATAGAAGATGAAATGCACGTGATAGAGATACCCCACGATGAAACCGAGCCTGGTGTTTATGTGATGACGAGAATGTAAGCACAGTATGATTGCTACCGGAACCCAGAGCGCCATCGCAGAACTGGCGCTGAAAAAAATCAAGCAGACTTAGCTTTTATAGTTTCGGGAGGTTCAATCATATGAAAAGAAAAACGGTTGCCATCTTGATTATCATGTTTGTACTGAGCGGCTGCTGTTAAGCCCCGCTTCAGCTGACTTGACACCAGCGCCGACGACTGCCTCGGCAGACACAAACGCCCCCGCGACCGAACCCGTGCCGGAACAAACTACGACACCCAAGAACAGCAACGCCATCGAACATATCATATTGAGCGTTGTGTATGTCACAAAGGAATGGAATCTTTTCTTGGAGGTTGCAGGCTGGCCGCATGCCGTGCAGAACAAAGAATCACAAGGCGTCAAGTTTTATGAAGCGGCGATTTGGGAGGATACGATGGCTATCCACCTCTATGAATTTCCCGCTGACTATGATTTTCATTATGGAGAGCTTGAGGGTTTGCCGACCCAAGAAAAAGTGGCATACCGCGAAAGCTTTGCGATCAAAACAATCACCGGGATGCCGCAAGAGCACGCAAAGAGAGGCCCCTTTGTGCTCAGCGCTTTCACGGAGCTTGCAAAAACCCTGGTTGAAAGACATCCGAAAGCGACACACAATCTTGTGTATTCCGGCCATGGCGGGCCGGGCGGAGAATTGTTCGAGAATCATTTGAATCATACAGAGGCGACTGAGTTTCTGCGCAGATGGCATGATATGCTGGGGCGCAGATTGGGGTTCGTTGATATGGGCACCGTGTGCATGAAAGGAAGCTTTCAGGATCTGGAAGCGTTCTATGAGCATGCGGATTATTATATCGCTTCTGATTTAAATGTCGGCTGTACCCAATTCGACGATTCTTTTTCTGAGGAGATTTATAACAGATCAGAAACCCTCTGCCAATACCCCAGAATACTATCCTCCTTTGATAATATGGAGGAAGCCTTAATAGAACGCATGAATCTTCACAGGCTGCGTTATGAAGACTCTGTCAAATATGCGACTGAAAACAAGGTGATGCAATCTCAGTATTTGTACTCCTTTAGCGCATTTGGCAAGCATAAAGATGCCATTTCGGATTTTATGCAATCGCAGGATTATGACCCGCATCAGGTGGCCATGGTCGATATCAAAACCGCGCTGCAAGAAAACGGAGCCGGGGCAGAATTGCTGGCCGCCTTTGATTCGATTATGATTCATGGCGTGGATACAAAAGACTTTTTCACCTGGCCGGAAGAGTATAATGGCATGTCTTGGCTCACATATGAGTCTAATAATTACGAGCCATTGTGAATCTTTAATCATTGGGTGAGTATTTGGCAAAGCTTCATTTATACCAATCTGATAGTGGACAGGATTCATGCAGACAGACGGTATCACATAGGAAGCGGTTCATTGATGCATGGGCCGTTTCTCTTTTTTTGTTGAGCGGATAAGAGGGTAAGATCATATGGGATTTCCAACTCACAAGGCATTGTCTTTGACAAGCCGCCTTTTTGAGTAATATAATGGGGACAAGCTGCAAAAGAGTATAATGAAGTTATCGCATCTGGCGATTGTATGCCCGAAACGGCAGCTGGAGCAGGGGATACGGGAGTGTTGTTAATGTTTCCAAACCATCGAAAGTTGATATCGTTTATATTGGCGGTCATGCTTATTGGCTTTGTTTTTGTGTGTGAAATACCCGCGGCGTCGGCGGCGCCAGCCATCGGCGATACGGGCACAGTCAACACGCCGGATACAAATTTGCGGGCGCAGCCATCCACGCTTTCGGAGGTTCTTGTCAAAATGAGCGCGGGTGCGTCCGTCAGCGTGCTTGAAAGCACGGCGGGCGGCTGGTATAAAATCACATACCAGACGTATACCGGTTATGCCCGGGCAGACTTTATTGACGTGTTGGTGACCGGGCTTAATGACCCCGGCGTGGTGATGAGAGAGGCTGAGATGACGGGGCAGCCCGATGCCGCAAGCGCCGTCATCCAGACATTAAAGCCCGAAACACAGGTGACGATCACCGGGATGCACGGGGATATGTATCAGGTGCAGGCGGGGTCGGCCAACGGGTACGTTCCAAAGAGCAGCGTACACAAAAAGACCGTGATTGCGCTGAACGCAGATGCTGTGATCAGCTCGTCCAATGTAAACC
>CAZNVX010000410.1:0-3074 GCA_964576225.1 uncultured Christensenellaceae bacterium | reverse complement strand
GTGGGCGATTCCCGTGCCTATCTTTTCAGGGGAAGGATGCTCGAGCAGCTGACCAAGGATCATTCCTATGTTCAGATACTGATCGAGAGCGGATACATCACAGATGAGGAAGCGTTGCATCACCCGCACCGGAACATCATCACCCGAGCTATCGGCACAGAAAATGAAGTGGACGCGGATGTTTTTTCGGTGTCCCTTTCGCCGGGAGATACGCTGTTGCTGTGCAGTGACGGTCTGAACAACAGCGTATCAGACAAAAAGATATCTGAAATATTATATTCGGATGCCGCTGCGGCTGCTGACCTACTGGTCGAAGCGGCATTGTTGGCCGGCGGCACCGATAACATCAGCGTTGTCATCGCAGAAATGGATGGTGGCACGGCATGATCGGTCTGGTGCTTGGAAGCCGCTACGAGATTGTCGAACACATTGACTCGGGCGGTATGGCCTATATATACAGAGCCGTGTGCAAAAAAACAGGATCGTTTGTTGCGATTAAGATTTTAAAGGAAAAGTTTTCTGAGAACACGGAATATGTCAGCCGTTTTAAAAAAGAAGCGACGGCGGCTTTCTCGCTGGATCATGACCACATCGTGCGTGTCACCGATATTGGCTGCGACGGCGGTGTTTACTATATGGTTATGGAGTTTATCGAGGGCGTCACGCTCAAGAGCCTGATAGACAACCAACGCGTTTTGGGTGAAAAGGAGGCGGTGGAATACGCTATCCAGATATGCTCGGCGCTTTCCTCTGCGCACAAACGCGGGATTATTCACCGCGATATCAAACCCCATAATATCTTGATCGATGGCGCAAACCAGGCCAAAGTAACGGATTTTGGTATTGCAAAAAGCTTGTCCACAAAGAATGAAACCGAGTCGTTGGTGATAGGCTCAGTCTATTATATCTCGCCGGAACAAGCGCGGGGTGAAAACGTGGACGCGCGAACGGATATCTATTCGTTGGGCATTATGCTGTATGAAATGCTGACGGGTGAGCTGCCCTATACGGGCGACAAAACGGTTTCGGTGGCGCTGAAGCATATCAACGAGCAAATCATCGCGCCTATTCAAAAAAACCCGGCGCTGTCCGCATCTATCAACAAGATCATACTTAAAGCAACGAGCAAGAACAAACGGGACAGATACCGGTCCATGGATGCGCTTCGCGATGATTTGGTGCAATCGCTGGTCAATCCGGGCGGTGATTTCGTGGACTTGCATGAGCCCTATTTATCACCCCTGGGAAATCGCCTCCATGCTTCGCGTCAGTTTAAGATCTGGAAGATTTGTGTGCTGGCTGCATTGATAACCGGCGTCGTCGTCGCGGCATTTTTCAGCGCCGAAGCGATACATAAAGCCGCAATGGAAACCAAAACAGTTCCGGAGGTCACAGGGATCAGTATGGATAGCGCCATCTCTCAGATTGAAGGCGCGTCATTGCAGCCGAGTACTGTGTTTGAGGCCAGCGAAACCATACCCATGGGTGTGGTAATATCCCAGTCACCGGCCCCCGGGAGCACTGCGGCCAAAGGCGATACAGTGACGCTGACAGTATCGAGCGGCCCTGCGGATGTGCTGATGCCGAACCTGTTTGGTGTGATGCTTGACGATGCCAGGATACTGATCGGCCAGATGGGTCTTGAGCTGGAAAGCGTCACTTATGATTTGGTAGAAGGAGCCATGACCGGAAGTGTGATCGCCCAGTCGCCTGAGGCGGATAGTATCGTGGTGTCGGGAGATCCGGTCAGTCTTATCGTTGCGGGGGACATCACGCCGAGCGGCGCAGTGCCTCAGTTGACGGGGTTAACGCTTACCCAGGCCGCTGCTTTGATTTACGATACCGGTTTTTCAACGTGTTATGTGTATGAGCAGGAAAGCGACCTGCCAGAAGGAACCGTGGCTGCTCAAAGCCCGGAACAGGGTATACAGACGCCGTTTTCCAACGAAGTCACGTTATGGGTCAGCGCCTTTGAAGACAAGCCATACAGCGCAATGCTGATGGCTCAGATCGATATAATCGAAAGTGATTCCACTGTCAGAATTATTGTTGAGGAAGTATTGGATGGCCGGATTGTCGGCTTCGTGCATGAAAGGCAGCCCGATGTCGGCATTCTTCAGCTGGATTACAGGGTCTACTGCTTAACGGGCGGTGTCAAGACGGTGCGTATTTTAGTCAACGGCATAGAAGCATATACCGGTGAGATAGAAGCCAGATGAGGTGCAGATGCTGACTGGAAGAATATTAAAAGGCGTCGGCGGTTTTTACAGTATCCTCGACGATAATAAAAACATACATGTGTGCAAAGCGCGCGGCCGGTTCCGCAAGGACGGGGTTGTTCCGTTGCCCGGTGATATGGTCATGTTTACGCCTCAGGGCGGCTCCGACGGTTTCATTGAGGAGATCAATGCACGCAAAAATGAGTTAAAGAGGCCAAGAGTGGCCAACGTGGATATGGTGGCAATCGTGGTGTCCGCACAAAAACCGGCGGCCGACAAGCTTCTTTGCGACAAACTGATTATCTATGCAAAAAGAGCAGATATATTGCCGCTGCTCGTCATCAACAAGTGCGACGTGGCAAAGCCTGAAACAATTGATGAGATCAGACGGGAATTCAAGGATGCCTGTCAGTCTGTCTGTGTATCGGCAATCACCGGTAAGGGCTTGCCGACGCTGCGGACGTTTCTTGACGGCCGATCCACATGTTTCGCCGGCCAGTCGGCGACTGGAAAGTCATCGCTGCTGAACGCATTGTTCGCAAACCTGTCGCTGGAAACCGGCGATCTGTCTAAAAAAGTGGATCGGGGGCGCCATACCACCAGACACGCCGAATTACTGCTTCTGGAGGATTTCTCCGGCACGGTTGTGGACACCCCGGGATTTTCATTTCTGGAAGCCGATCAGATGCTTCCCGCTCAGTTGAGTGCCTGCTATGATGATTTTGAGAAGTTCTCCCAATCCTGCCGGTTCAGAGCATGTGTGCATGAAAATGAGCCCCTGTGCGGAGTCAAGGAGGCTGTCAGCCGCGGGTTGATAAATGAAAGCCGGTACCAGCGGTACCTGATGATATTAAA
>CAZNVX010000409.1:0-3089 GCA_964576225.1 uncultured Christensenellaceae bacterium | reverse complement strand
TTAAGCGAATTAAAGCCGGCTCCTGGCTCAAAGAAGACCAAAAAGCGCGTGGGCCGCGGCATAGGCTCCGGCCTTGGCAAGACGTCTGCGCGCGGTCAGGATGGTCAGAAATCAAGAAGCGGCGGCGGCGTGCGCCCCGGTTTTGAAGGCGGCCAGATGCCGTTGTCGAGAAGGCTCCCCAAAAGAGGCTTCACCAATATTTTCGCAAAGGAATACGCCACCATCAACGTGAGCGACCTTGACCGTTTTGAGGACGGCACCGAGGTGACGGCGGAGCTTTTGAAGCAGAACAGAATCATCAGGAAGACTTATGACGGTTTGAAGGTGCTGGGCAATGGCCAGATCACCAAGAAGCTGACCGTCAAGGCGGTGAAATTCACGAAAACAGCGGCGGATAAGATCGTGGCTGCCGGAGGAACCGCAGAGGTGATTGAATAATGTTTAGTACGCTCCGTAACGCATGGAAGGTTCCGGATATCCGGAAGAAGATGATCTACACGGTGATGATGCTGCTCGTGTACAGGATCGGCGCGCATGTGCCGGTGCCGGGCGTGAACGTCGCGGAAGTGGCCAGACAGGTATCGGGCAACATGCTCGGCCAGTATATTGACCTTTTCGCGGGCGGCGCGCTGACCGGCTTCTCCCTGTTCGCGCTGGGTATTGTGCCGTACATCACGGCGTCCATCATCATGAACCTTCTGACGATGGCGCTGCCGCCGCTGGAGCGGATGTCTAAAGAAGGCCCCGAGGGCCGCAAAAAGATCGCGTCCATCACGCGTTATGCGGGCGTGGGTCTCGGTTTGATACAGGCGATCGGTACGCTGATTACGTTCGGGCCGACTATGATACTCGATACCGGCACGCCGATTATTCTGAACTATATCACCATCGTGATGTGTCTGACGGCGGGTACCGCGCTGATCATGTGGATCGGCGAGCATATCACCGAGAACGGCATCGGCAACGGCATTTCGCTGCTGATATTTGTGAGCATCATTTCGCAGCTGCCCAAAGCGGCGTACACGTATATCGCGAACGCTGTGCTGGGGGCGATCTCCTTTGTGACGGTTGGCGTTGTGTTTCTGGCGGCCATTGCGATACTGGTGGGCATTACGTTTATCGATATGGGTGAGCGCCGCATACCGGTGCAGTATGCCAAACGCGTGATCGGGCGCAAAATATACGGCGGGCAGTCCACGCATATACCGATGAAGATCAACCAGTCGGGCGTGCTGCCGCTGATATTCGCGATGACGCTGGTGCAGTTTCCGGCCATTATCATGAGCTTTACGTCACCGGAATCCCGCGCGGGCTATGAAGCGGTGATGGGCTCAGACAAGCCGCTGTATCTGGTGCTGTTCGCGCTGCTGATTTTCTTCTTCACGTTCTTCTATTCGCAGGTGACGTTCAATCCCATGGATGTCTCCAAAAACCTGCAGCAGAACGGCGGGTTTATACCCGGCATACGGGCGGGCAAGCCCACGTCGGATTATCTGCATAAGATACTGGTGCGCGTGACGCTGTTCGGCGCGATATTCCTCGCGCTGGTCGCGACGGTGCCCACCGGAATCAGCGCAATCGCCGGGTTTTCGTCCCCGTTCGGGGCGACGAGCCTGCTGATCATGGTCAGCGTGGCGCTTGAGACCACAAGGCAGCTGGAGTCTCATTTGATGATGCGGCATTACAAAGGCTTTTTGAAATAGAGGTTTTGGGATGAGATTGATGTTTGTGGGGCCGCCTGGCGCCGGCAAGGGCACGCAGGCGGTCAGGATTGCGGCGAGATACGGTATTCCTCATATCTCCACCGGCGATATGCTGCGTGAAGAGATGAAAAACGGCACACTGCTTGGAAAGCAGGCCAAATCGTTTATCGATGCGGGCGAACTGGTGCCTGACGATGTGATCATCGGCATGGTGAAGGATCGCGTGGGCCGGCCGGATGCGGCGGGCGGGTTTTTGCTGGATGGGTTCCCCAGAACGCGTGAGCAGGCAGAGGCGCTTGACGGCATCGCATCGCTGGATGCGGTGGTCAACATCAACGTGCCGGATGACAAGCTGGTCCACAGAATCTGCGGGCGGCGGGTCTGCCGGGACTGCGGCGCGACTTACCATGAGTCCATGCTGGAGAACCTGCGCCAGTGTCCCAAATGCGGCGGGGCGCTGTATGTGAGGGATGACGACAAGGAAGAAATCGTCCGCCAGCGCATTGAGGTGTACAAAAAGAAGACTCAGCCGCTGATCGAGTTTTATACAGAAAAAGGTTTGTTGCATGATGTGGTGGGGTCCGGAGGCATAGACGACATCACAGAAGCGATCATCGCGGTGCTGGATGCGAAAAAATGATCACGATAAAGTCCGACCGTGAGATAGAAGCGATGCGCGCCGCCGGCAGGATTGCAGCCGAAGCGCTCGAAGCGGTGGGCGAAGCGGTTCGTCCGGGTGTTGCCACGAGCGAGCTCGATGCCATTGCCCGCCGATATCTGGACAGAGCGAAGGCGATACCGTCGTTCCTGAACTACAACGGTTTCCCGGCATCGATATGCACGTCGGTGAATGAGGAGATTGTGCATGGGATCCCGTCTGAGCGGGAGCTCAAATCGGGCGACATTATCAGCATAGACCTTGGCGCCCTGTATAAGGGATTTCATGGCGACTGCGCCAAGACGTACGCTGTGGGGCAGATTGACAGCAAAGCGGCTCGCCTGATCAGCGTGACGGAGCAGGCATTTTATGCGGGCATGAACGCTTTCGAGGATGGCGCGCGGTTGGTGAAGATTTCGGCGGCTGTGCAGAAAACGGCGGAGGACGCCGGCTTTTCGGTGGTGCGCGAGCTTGTGGGCCACGGCATCGGACGAGATCTGCACGAGGAGCCCAATGTGCCCAACTTTGTAAGCGCCGGCCGCGGGCCGAGGCTGCGGGTGGGCATGACTCTGGCGATCGAGCCGATGATCAATTACGGGCGCAAAGAATCATTCACCAGAGCGGACAGGTGGACGGTGGTGACAAAGGACGGCAGTCTTTCGGCTCACTATGAACACACTGTGGCGCTGACCGGTCAGGGCCCTGTGATCCTCACTGCCGTGTAACCG
>CAZNVX010000408.1:0-3092 GCA_964576225.1 uncultured Christensenellaceae bacterium | reverse complement strand
GAGATGTGTTCTATCCTGAAAGGCCGGCAGAACGAGCCGGTGAACGTGAATGCGGATATCGACGACCTGCTGCTGATGGCCATGAACCAGAACTTTATCCCAGTGACGGATGACCGCGGCTTGTTTATCGGCATCGTCACGCGAAGAGATATTCTTCATTATTACTACGAAAAAACACATCGCCAAAACGGGTGATAAGCCGTTAAGACTCTCATCATTTAAAAGCGGCGGACTGCGCTTTATCGCTGAGCAGAGGGTTTTTTTGCATTTTCTCGGGGAAATTTGTATATATTGTTCCAAAATACAATCATAATAAAATTTTTACCAAGTCAGTCATTGACACGCCAAAAGCGCTATGATAACATTGTCCATAGAAAATGATAACAATAATTACAACTTACATGCAGAGGCGTATTTAGATGTAAAAAATAGGAATCATCTGGTAACGCATCATCTGAATTGTTTTTTCTAGTGGGGTTTTTAATATGAAAGCTGGGGTTTATATTTGTTGTGAAAAGCAAACCTGAGCGAAAGCCAGGGACGCAAAGCTCGAAGTCTACAGCGTGATTTTTCACGCCATGATGGTTCAGCCGCCTCGAAATTCGGGAGCGGTTTTTGTTTTGCCGTTTGCGCAGGCGTAAGCCTGCGTGAGAATAGAGCATATTTTATGAAAGGATGAAAAATGGACAAGCAATCACAATTGCCCAAGCAGCAGATACTGGCGTATCAGACGAGGAAGAACTACGGTGCCCTGTATCAGGCGGACGGCCATCAAATCAAATGCTATACCAAAAAACAAATCAAGAGCCTGTATCCGGGAGGGGACTTTGAGCGTGTGGCTGAGTTCGCGCCGGGAAGCAAAAAACAAAAGATCGGGAAACTTGAAGGCGGCAAAGCGCGCCCGCTTTATGCTTACGGCACGCACAGCCGTATTTTCTTTCAGGAAAAGGGCTTCGCGGCCGTGGGGGAAGACAGCTATGTGGCGCTGCTTAAAAACATGCTGCTGCCCCGTGTGGCCATATTGGCGGCATGCCTTGTGCTGATCGCTGCGGCGACAGTCTTTGCATTGAATATGGACAAGGGCCAGCAGATGGCCGCAATGTCGGACGAGCCGGTTGCGGAGGCAGGCCGGCAGCTCGAGCTGGAAGAGGGCGCGGTGGACTGGGAAGGTATACAGGCTGCGGACACCGGCGGCGTTGTTCCCGGCATCGCGATACCCGGTTATAAGAGCATCACGGTGGACGCGGGCAAAACGGACGTCAAGGTGAACCTGCAGAACCCGGAAGGCAACCCCTGCTATTTTGAAATCAGCCTGCTGCTGGCTGACGGCACTGAACTGTACAAATCGAAAATGGTGGAGCCGGGCAAGGGGCTTTACGACATCTCGTTAAGCAAGCCGCTTGATGTGGGCGAATATGACGCTGTGGTCAAATACAACACGTACAGCCTTGAGGGCTTAAACCCCATGAACGGCGCGGAGGTCAAGATCATACTGATCGCTCAATAGTAACAAAATGGCGGCAGACATGCTGTCAATAAAGATAAGGAGAGAAATACAATGAAAAGAACCCTGATTATGGTGCTGGCTCTGGTGATGGTGCTGGCGATGGTGCCGACGGTGGCGCTGGCGGCGGGGACAACCCATACAGTATGGGATTCCGCTCAGCTGGCCACTGCGCTCTCAAACGCAGCCGATGGTGATACCATATTCCTTAATAATGGGAATTATAATTTGGGTATCACACAAATTGATAAGAATGTTACGCTCATTGGACAAAGTGAAGCCGGTGTGGTCATCAAACCAACTACCAACACCGGGTCAGTCGGTGATGCCCGCGGATGGATACTGGTCAAAACGGGGAATTCATTAAAACTAAAAAATCTTACAATAAACGGTACCGGAAAAAACATTTTTATTGCAGTTGTGGCAAATGGTGACCTCGTTACTGAAAACGTCACCATTTCTGATGTTAAATACTCCAGGTACTTAGGTTTTGGTATCGGTGTCTATGGCAGCGGGAGTCTTAATGCAAAAAATCTTACAATGAGAAACATTGAAAGATTGGGTATCCATGTAAAAGCTTCCACAGTGATAGATGGTTTTACTTATACAGGCAAAGGAGTTGTTGACGGTATCGACTATGCAATGGAGATCGGTACTGTAACCGGAGGTATGACACCTTTCGAGGTGAGAGTATCAAACGTCACAATATCCAACTGTGTTGGCGTCGCGGCAACGGATGGGTCAGGTTCTGCCGGTATTTATATCAATACGTATTTTTATTCTAGTGGTGGTGGCACAGATCCTTTGATAAACGTAATCATCGATCGTGCAAACATCAGCAACTGTTCAATAGGCGTCTACATTGGTTATCGTGATACTCTTGGCGATTACAGTAATACGACAGTAAGCAATTCGAACTTCTTTGGTAATGAATATGACTTTGTTTTTTGGGCGAAGGCACCTTCCGGCACCTTAACAACATCAAACAACTATTATGGCGGTGGGGCTCCGAAAGTTGAGCTTGCCACGGGTCTAAGCATATCTGGAATGGACAGCTATTCAGACTCACCGATTCCCATCAATCAAGATACCGTGGTTACCGCCGGTGTTGAACCGACCTACACCATCGTAATCCCCGCAGCCGTTAACTTCGGGACGCTGCAGAAAGACACGGGCCTCAGAACACAGGATTTCCCCGTGAGTGCGCAAAACGTGCTGATTGAGAACGGCAAGGCGATCGTCGTTTCGGTCAACAGTAACTTTAAAATGGCCGGCGGAGGGGCGCTGCTCGACTATCTGCTGAAAAAATTCGGCGGCGGGGTCATGACAACCGGCGGAGAGTTTGCAAGGTTCTTTGAAGATGGCGAGAGCATCGGCAGCGTGGAAGTTGACACCGATGATATCGTAAAAGCTGGCAGCTATCAGGGCACGATGACGTTTACGATCGCTTATCAATAAAAAACGGCATTATGCCTGATCAACAATACAAAAGAGGAGAGTAACAATGAAAAAAATCACAGTTATCGTGCTGGCGCTGGTGATGGTGCTGGCAATGGTGCCGACGGTGGCGCTGGCGGCGGATACGGTC
>CAZNVX010000407.1:0-3095 GCA_964576225.1 uncultured Christensenellaceae bacterium | reverse complement strand
GTGTGGAAAAACTCCTCCTGCGTGCTCTCTTTGCCCGCGATAAACTGAATGTCGTCGATCAGCAGCACGTCGGCCTTGCGGTATCTTTTTCTGAACTCTTCCGTTTTGGATGTGCGGATCGCGTTGATCAGGTCGTTGAGAAAGGGCTCGCTCTTCACAAACATCACCGTGGACAGGCTGTTTTGAACAGAGATGCGGTTGGCAATCGCCTGCATCAGATGGGTTTTGCCAAGACCCGTTTTTCCGTATATGAACAGCGGGTTGTATGTATGCCCCGGGTTTTCGGCAACGGCCACGGCGGCGGCATGGGCAAACTCGTTGGAGCTGCCCACCACGAAACTATCAAACGTGAAAGCGGGATTGAGCATGGACCGGGCGGCACTCTGGTTTTCGCTGACGGCGGGCTGCGGCTGCCGGAACCTGGCTGCCTCCTCGCTGTCGAGAAAATAGACGCTCAGGCTTTCGTTGTAATCGAGCAGGTCGGCCGACATGCTCATTGCGTTGATGATAAGGTTTTTGTAGCTCTTCTCGACAAGCTCTTTGTGAACCGGATTGAGTGTCTGAAAATAAAAATCGGCGTTGACCCTTTTGACCGGCGAGAGCGTTTTGATCCACGTATCATAGCGCACGCTGGCCAGCTCTTGCTTAAGTATTTCCAAAGATTTTTCCCAAATAGCCAAAAAAGTGTCCACTCAACGCACCTCATCAGAAAAAAAAAGATAAAAAACCGCTCAAAAATGCAAAACGGCCATTTCCATACAACTATATACCCCGCACCCCGTCCACATCATGTGGAGAAAATGAGGTGTTGTGCCAGCTTTTATATTCTATCACAAACGGATATGAGGCTCAAGCCGCGCGGCAGAAAAAAGGAACAGAAAAAAATGGCCGTGACACTGACTGTTTAGCGACGCGCCGGACACCGGTTAAAAAACGCGCCGGGCATAAGAGAAATTCTGCTCATAGGAACCTGACAGCCGGTCGACCCGCACGCTTTTGGTATGGGAGCTTGCGTGGATAAACTGGCCGCCGCCGATAAATATGCCGGTGTGGCTGATGCGCGGGCTGGCATCGGAGCAAAAGAACAACAGGTCTCCTGGAAGCAGCGCGGCGCTGTTCGTGATTTTCTCCCAGCTTTCCACCTGGGAAATACCGGCGGCGCTGCTTCTGACGGAGATACCCATGTATTTGAGCACATAGCACACCAGACCCGGGCTGTCGAATGTATCCGGCCCCTGCGTTTTGTAAACGTATTCTTTGCCCACCAGCGCGTTTGCAAACCGCAGCATTCTGCTGGCGGGAGAGGCGGCATCCGCTTGACTTGAGCCGGCGGTTCTTGTTGTGCCGTCCCAGACGGCGGCGCTGCCTGAATAGAGAAGCGCTCTTGTGCTTTTGCCGGCCTTGGCATCCACCTTAAGCCCGTTGCGTGCCTGGAATTCCTTGAGCGCTTTCTCCGTTGCGGAGCCGAAATAACCGGTGGCGCTGCCCTGAAAATAACCGAGATCGGCGAGCCTTTTTTGCAGCGCTTTCACATCGCGCCCCCGGTCTCCCGGAGAGAGACAATAATAAAGCGCCTTGCCCGACATCAGCAAAGAGAGCGTGTCGGGGCCGGCGACGCCGTCCACGATCATCCCGTGGGTACGCTGAAAACGCTCCACAGCCTGCTTGGTGACAGGACCGTAATACCCCGTGATGCTGTTGTATTCGTAATACTCCAGGCTTTTGAGCTGTTTTTGGAGGGCGGCCACCGCCTGACCCTTATCGCCGGGATAATAGGTATCGGCGCGCCGGGTGCCGGATGCGGCGGAACCGGCGGGCAGATTGTATTGGCTGCCCATGATGGCCATCAATGTGACAGGGCCGGCCTTTCCGTCGGCCGAGAGGTCATGATCCTCCTGATAGTCGATGACGGCCTGCTGGGTGACGGTGCCGAAATAGCCGGTGATTTTTCCCGACAGGTAGCCAAGCTCACTGAGCCGGGCCTGCAGCTGCTCCACAAATTCGTCATGATCGCCGATTTTGAGTATGATGTCGGGCCCGGATGCCAAACCTGCCGGCGGACAAAGCGAAAATGCGAGCACAGCTGACAGCGCCAGAAAAAACAGCCTTTTTCCCATTCTAACCCCACTGTTGTACGTTATGAAATCTATTATAGAATGAAGAGAGATCAAAAGACAATTTGCATATGGGTGTGCCAGCGGTGAAAATGAACAGAATATTGAGATTATTACGATTAAGTTACATATATATTAAGCAAATGACGGATTTCTGAGGTTTATCGGGGTTGTCCGTCAATTTCAGCGCGGCATAACACGGAAACAACGAACTGCACACCGGATTTCAAAGGGATGTGCACAGGTTATGCACATTATCCACAGGTTATGCACATTATCCGCCAAGCAGTATCAGCGGCGGTTTTTGGACGCTGCTGCTGCCGATGGTGATGCAGTGCAGCAGCGCTTCTTGCGCGGCACAAAGACGCGCGTCGCTGTTCGCGTGGATTTCGCAGAGCGCATCGCCGGCTTGCACCGCGTCGCCGATACGCTTTTTAATAATGAAACCGACGGACGGATCAATCACATCATCCTTTTTGGAACGCCCCGCCCCAAGGCTGCCGGCTGCTGCGCCGAGACCGCGGCAGTCGTAAGCGGCGACGATGCCGTCCGCAGACGCCCGTATGGTGTGGGTGATGGGCGCGCGGGGCATAAGCGAGGGATCCCGCGTGACGGACGGGTCTCCGCCCTGAGCGGCGATGATCTCGCCGAGCTTACAGAGGGCGCGCCCGCTGTGCAGCGCGTCGTCGAGCATCTGCTGCGCCTGCTGCGCTGTCTGCGCCAAACCGGCAAGGCGAAGCATCTGAGACGCGAGCGCGAACGAAACTGTCAGCAGGTCTCCCCCGGCGCGGCCGGCCAGCACGTCGATCGCTTCAATAACCTCAAGCGAATTGCCCACCGCGTTGCCCAGCGGCTGGCTCATGTCGCTGATGATCGCGGCTGTTTTGCGGCCGGCGCTCTGCCCGATGTGCACCATGGTCTGCGCGAGCGCGCGGGCGTCGTCCGCGTTTGTCATGAACGCGCCGTTGCCTGTTTTGACGT
>CAZNVX010000406.1:0-3105 GCA_964576225.1 uncultured Christensenellaceae bacterium | reverse complement strand
AGTATACACATAACCGTCATTATTTTCAAGCACTGTTGTGTCAAAAACCACGCCGGTGTACTGCGTTTCCAAATAATCGTCAAATACCAAAGAAAAAGCGTTGCCCAAAAACATTTCCGGTATTTTTTTCTCAGTGAGAAGCACCACATACCACTCATTTTCATTCACCACGCGATACAGCGGCGCCGTGGCCTGATCCGCTTCAGCCGTCCTGACCGTTTTACCCTGTTTAACTTCTTCGAGCGCCTTCTTGGTAAACCGGCCAATGTTCTCCTTGGTCATCAGCGCCTCGCAGCCGTCGAAGTAAAAGCTGACCATGCCGCTTTCCTTCGCGTTGATGCTGGTGCGCCAGCCGGCAATCTGCGCCAACAGCTCCGCTTCTTCCTCGTAATACTTGTTCAGCTGATTATCCGGCATCACTGCGCTTTTCAGATGATTCATCCGTTCCTCCAGCAGCGCTGCCATATCACGCTCCAAAAAAAGCGTCCTGTCCATTTCCCTGCCAACTACCACCTGTTGTATCTCGCGCGCTTTGACGTCTATGCGGCGGTTGATGTCGTTGAGCTGCTCGTCGATGATGCCCGCCTGCAGCACATCAGTCTGATACTTGAGTATCGTTTTCTGACGATCCAGCAATATGGACAGCGTTTCATCGTTATAACCCCATTCATACACCTCTACGATGGGGTCTCCCTCATCCACATGTTGCCCCTCCACGGCGATAAAATCTGTCTTGCCGTAATTCCTGGCTTCGTAAACGACCTCGCTGCGAACGACAAGCATGTCATACTTCGCGCTGTATTCTGTTCCCGCCCACTCCACGGCGGCTGTCGGCTGGCCGCGCAACACCAAAAACAGCGTGACCGCCCCGGCAGCCAGCGCCGCAAGCAATATCAGATAAAACCTAAGCCGCGGTTTGCGCCTGGCCGTTACCTTTCTGCCTGCCGATGGTGCCTGACGGGTATAGTGATAACGGGCGCCCGAACTCTGCCTGACTGACATCTGTGTCCCTTCCTTATGCTTCCCTTAACTATTTCTCCGTTAAAAAAAAAATTCCTTTATTAAAAGGAATATTAAAACCACGAATACCGTTGTTTATATGTCCAATCATGTCACAGCGCGATTTTTACCTCCACGCTATTGCCCCTGCCGTCATAATTGATCTCCTGGCACAATGCCTGCACCAGCCGAAGACCACGCCCGCGTTCCGCGTACAAAGCGCCTTCGTCAACCGGCTGGCTGACCTGTTCAATGGCTTGATCAAACTCAAACCCCTGCCCGCCATCTTTCACGCCGATGCTCAGGCTCCTCCCGTGCATGCCTGCTGCAAAAATCACGGGCGTTCTTGGGGATGGCTTGGCGTGCTCAAAGCTATTGACCAGCAGTTCATTAATCACCAGCGCAATATTGAACCGGTGTTCTTCAGTCAATGCCGTATACCGGCCAACGCCGTTTAATACGCTGTTGGCCACGGTTTTTATATCTTCAATTGATGTCAGCACATAACGGCTCGCATAACACATAAACACATACCAGAAAAGCGCATATTTTTGTACGATCAGCACCACTTCTCACACCGCGCTTCATACTTTTTATATACCCACGAAAGCCTGCGTCGAAACTATTTTTCATAGAAATTTCTGAACTTAACGAGTATGCGCCTCTCAATTCTGGATACGTACATTTGTGATACGCCAAGCATCGCCGCCACTTCGCGCTGGCTCTTGTCGTTGCCGTATCTTTGCTCAATCACCTTTTTCTCCACATCGTTCAGATGCTCAAAGCAGTAGTCCAAAAAGTCTTTATCCTCTATCTGCTCATACGCATTATCGGTGCTGCCCACCAGTTTAATCAGCCGCGAATCCTCACTCATGGTCACAAAGCTGTCCAGCGAGGTGGCATAGCCCACCGTCTGCGCCTCCATGAGCTCCAGCACCCGCTCCACGGAAAGATCCATGTACTCGGCCATCTGCTCGGGCGTCGCATTTCGCCCGTGCCGGGCGGTCAGCACGTTTTTTGCTTCCTCCAGCTTGCGGATCATCTCGCTCTCGCGGCGCGAAATGCGCACCATGCGCGTCTTGTCCCGAAAGTAGTTTTTGATCTCACCCACCAGCGTCGGCGTCGCAAAGCTGGCAAACTTGACGCCGCGCCCAATTTCAAAACGATCCAGCGCCTTAACGAGAGCCAACGAAGCCACCTGGAAAAGGTCGTCATATTCCACTCCGCGTCCCACGAACTTTTTGGCGACAATCTCCGCAATATATAAATATCTCTCCAGAATGTGATTGCGCAGCGCCTCCGAGCGCGTCTGCTCATAGCGTTCAAACAGCGAGTGCTCGGTCACATCCGTCCGTTCCTGCTCCATACCGTCCCCAATTGTTTTTTTCAAGGCTTCTTTTCAAAGCGAATCTGGGAAATAACACCCTCGTTGTCAACGATTTCGCATTTATCCACCAGCGCCTCCAGCAAATACTGGCTCAGGTTCTCCTCAGAGTCCTGCCCGGCGCAGCACGCCCCGTGCGACTCAAATGCTGCCGTTATGCCGTGATTTACGGTGATGCAAAGCCCGATGACGTCGGGCTGGGCATCCAGCAGCAATATGCATGCCTCCGCGCTTGCCACTTTAAGATCCTCTATGTCCTCAATGCCAAAGCCGCAGCGTTCGGCCACAGCCGAGATGACAAGCCGCACGGCCAGTATGTATTCGGGCCTGGCCGGAAACTCAAGCCTGATCACATCACCCTTCACGCGTCGTTCACCTCGATATTAAATATTTTATCCAGCCCGGTCAGCGTGAATATTTTGGCGATATGCGGCTTTAATTGCACTATAGAGATCTGTCTTTCGGCTTCCTTGACTTTTTTGAGCGCGCTCACCAACACACCAAGCCCCGTCGAGTCGATGTACTTTAAGCTGGTGCAGTCCAGCAAGATGTCCGCCTTTTTTTCTTCTATCAACGCATGCAGTTCGGATTTTAAGCTGTCGGCGTTGTAGATATCGACCTCGCCATACAGATGAACATCCCATCTGTTCATACTCTCATCATAATTCGCATCCAAGAGCATAAGCCACCCTCCTGTTCATTTGAATGATTATATCACAAAA
>CAZNVX010000405.1:0-3114 GCA_964576225.1 uncultured Christensenellaceae bacterium | reverse complement strand
AGAAGCTTCAGATCTCCCAGATCGAGAACATGCTGACAAAAGGCATCGATGTGCTGATCTGCATCCCGGTGAACAGCAAGGTGCTCGCGCCGGTTGTGGAAGCCTGTCATGCTGATGGCGTGAAGGTCATCGCGTATGACCGGATTATTGAGGACAGTGATCTTGACTACTACATCACGTTTGACATGCTTGGCGTGGGCCGCCTGCAGGCAGAGTATCTGACCAACATGGTTCCCGAAGGCAAGTATTTCTTCCTTAACGGGCCCAAAGAAGACAACAACGCCCAGCTTTTCCGCCAGGGCCAGATGCAAGTGATGCAGTCCCTGCTTGATTCCGGCAAGATCGAAATGGTTGGCGATCAGTGGTCGGACGGCTGGCTGTCTGAGAATGCCATGAAGCTGACGGAGGACGTGCTGACCGCGAACAACAATAATATCGACGCGATACTCTGCGCCAACGACAGCACGGCGGCGGGCGCCATCCAGGCGCTAATCGAGCAGAATCTGGCCGGCAAGATTCCGATCACCGGACAGGATGCGGACCTTGCAGCGTGCAAGTACATCGTGGCGGGGTACCAGACGATGTCTGTTTACAAGCCGCTCAAGAACTTGGCTGAAGCCGCCATCCGTTTGGCATATGACGTGGTGAAGGGCAACCCGATCGAGACCAACGCCACATACCCGAACGGCAAGATCGATGTGCCGTCCATTAACCTTGAGATCATCGCAGTGGACAAGAACAACATTATGGATACGGTTATTAAAGACGGCTTCCATTCCTATGACGACGTGTTCGCGGATGTCCCGGAAGACCAGCGTCCGCCGAGACCGTAAATGAGCATAAGCTTCATAGAAATCTGAGCAATAACGGGCATGAATGCAAAGAGGCTTTGAAAAAAGCCTCTTTGCAGGAGCGCCCGGACCGTTTCTTTCCCCGCTTTACCAAAACCTAAAAAAATCAAGGAGGCTGGCTGTGAACAGTTTTGAGTATTATAACCCCACGCGCGTTATTTTCGGCGCCGGAGCTATTGGCAATGTGGGGCCGCAGACGGCTCTATGGGGCAAAAAGGCACTGGTGCTGACAACGAGAAGCGTGACCAAAAGGCTCGGCATTTTCGACAGGGTGAAGGCATCACTGGAAAAAGCCGGCGTAGAATCGGTTGATATGTTTGGCGTGGACCCCAATCCGCGTCTGACCACGGTGTACGAAGGGCGCGCGCTGTGCCTGAAGCAGGGCGTGGACGTCATCGTGGCGCTGGGCGGGGGCAGTGTGATTGACTGTGCAAAGGCCATCGCTTACGCGGTGTTCGATGATGGCGATTTGTGGGACTTCTTCACCGGTAAGCGTGTGCCGCCGGGCGGGCTGCCGATCATCGCGGTCTCCACGATCTCCGGCACAGGCTCTGAGATGAATACCAACTGCGTGATCACCCATGAGCATCTTGATCAGAAATATTCCACCCATTTCGTTTTCAGCTATCCCAAAACAGCCATTATCGACCCGGAGCTGCACGTGACCGTTCCGCCTTACCTGACGGCCTGCGGTATGACGGACACCATTTCGCATGTATTGGAGAAATATTTTGACGGCACGCAGCAGACGCCGATGCAGGACCGTTTGGCAGAGGGCGTGACGATGACGGTGTTTGAGAATGAAAATGTTCTTTGTGACCCGCACAATATGGCGCTGCGGGCGAATTTATCCTGGGCATCGGTGCTGGCGCTTAACGGCCTCAACGATGCGGGACGCGGCAGCGGCTACTATGACGCACACACCATTGAGATGGAGATCAGCGCGCGTTATGATGTGGCGCATGGTGCGGGATTGGCCGTGGTGCACCCGGCGTGGATGACGTATCTATGCCGTAAAAACCCCGAGAAATTCGCGCATTTTGCGAACCGGGTGTTCGGTATCACCGGTGGTGCCATGGAATCGGGTTTGGCCGGCATTGCTGCGCTCAAGGAGAAATTTGCCGGGTGGGGGATGCCTGCCCGTTTACGCGATATGAACGTGCCCAAAGAGGATTTGAGTGTGATCGCGCATGCGGCGGTGACGTCGCCTGAGGGCGAGCCGTTGAACGAAGAGGATGTGTACAACGTGCTGCTGAGCTGCTACTGATGCAAAAGTATAAAAGGGGTTGAGCCGATGCTGAAAAACATACCTGATATCATTTCGCCAGCGCTGATGAACGTGCTGATGGAGATGGGCCACGGAGATGAGATTGTGCTGGCTGATGCCAACTTTCCGGCAGCGGAGCTGGGCAAGCGGGTGGTGTACGCGAGCGGACATGGCGTGCCCGCCGTGCTCGAAGCGGTGCTGCGCCTGATGCCGCTGGACATTTTTGTGGATAGGCCGGTGCTGCTGATGCAGACGGGGCCGCAGTTCCCCGACAGACCGCCCGTGTGGGACGTGTTCGAAAAGGTGATCGCCGGCAGTGACGAAGCGGCGCACTTCAAAGAATTCGAATGGTTGGAGCGATTTGATTTCTATGAGCGCACGCGAAACGCGTTCGCGGTGGTATCCACCAGCGAAACGTCGCTCTATGCCAACATCATACTGAAAAAAGGGGTCGTTATCAAATAGCAGGGGAGGCAAACCAATGGCTGCGAGCAACTATCTTCTCTTCGACTTCGGTGCGAGCCCCGGGCGCTGCATCATCGGCCGGTTCAGCGGCAGCACCGTGGACATGCAGACAGTGCATGAGTTTGACAACAGGCCGGTTAATTATGCGGGGTCGTTCTACTGGGATATCTTGAGGCTTTGCTCGGAGATAAAGATCGGCATACAAAAAGCTTTTGCTGTTTGTCCCGAAATCCGATCGGTGGGTATCGACACATGGGGGTGTGACTTCGGGTTTATCGACAAACAGGGACGTCTGCAGGCGAACCCGATGAACTACCGGGACGACTGGCAGCAGCGGTATAAGCCGATGCTGGACGAGGCATTGGGCGAATATGAAATATTCCGTCTGGCCGGTGCCAATACGCTCACCATCATGGGCCTTTACCGCATGTACGCATTATTGCAGGAACATGCGTCAGAGCTGGCATACGCTGACCGGCTGCTGATGATACCCGACCTTATGAACTATTACCTGACGGGTATAGCTGCCAA
>CAZNVX010000404.1:0-3126 GCA_964576225.1 uncultured Christensenellaceae bacterium | reverse complement strand
GAACCCACGTAACCAGCTTGGGAAGCTGGAACTCTGCCATTGAGTTACACCCGCAAAGCCAGAACATTATAACATACGCGAGGCGTTTTGCCTACTCTAAAAAAACGCTCCCGGCAATAAATTTACAGCTCATGATACGCGGCAACGATACGGGCTGTAAAACCATCGTCCGTTTCACAGTAATGCTTAACGGCGCTTTCTATGCCATGCGTCCTGATATGCTGCTGTATCTGCATCGCCGCGTCATCCTCGGGGTTATCAAACCGAAAAGCGGCGGCTATGGCGGGAAGAATGTGAACTGGGTCGATACCCTGGTCAACACAATACAGCGCGGCGCCTGTCAGACGGTCGTTGTTTTTTAGTTTGCGGATCGGATCTTTGCCCACACGCGGCACAGAATCCCGCAGCTCCCTGTTTGCAAAGCGCCCGATCAGGTCGTAAACATTGGCGTCGATATCATCTTTGGGTATTCCGTAGTCGTGGTGAAGCGCGGCGGACACATCCAGCATGGCCGCTTTGGCCAGGCTGATGATGCCGTCGTCGGCGGCAGCCTGGGAGATCAGCGAATATCCCTTCATCCATCCGAAATAGGCGCAAAGGGCGTGCCCCATATTGTGGACGTAAAGCTTGCGCCGTATATAAAAACCAAACGGGGAGAAGGGTACAAGCGTTCTGACAGGCGGAATCTCGCCGCGGAATGCGTCTTTGTCCACCGGCAGCTCTTCATACGGCTCCACCCACACGCGGAGCAGATTATCCCCGCGCATGTCATCCGTCATCACAGGCACCATCCGGCCGATGGAAGCCTCCACCAGGCCGACGCTGGTGTCAAGGTAGGCGCGCGTGCCGGGGCTGACGGCTTTTTCGAGCATGCCGCGCATGTATTTATCCGCATCGATCAGGTTCTCGCAGATGATGATATCGAGAGGGCGGCCCAGTGCGGACCGGCGGTCGATACCCGCCGCGATATTCGGTATGATTCTGGGAAGCACATTGACACCGACCGCAGTCGCCATGATGTCCGCCTCGGCGATGGCGGCGGCAACGGCGCTTGTATCAAAGCCGCTGACGGCGCTGACTCCCGAAACGGTTACCTCGCGGATGCCGTCGTTGGAAACGAGCCTGACCGGGTAAGCGTGATCTTCATTAAGCTTATCCACCACGGGCATTGCCACGTCGATAAAAACCACATGAAAACCCGCTTCGGACAACACTTTGCCGATAAAGCCTCTGCCGATATTGCCTGCTCCGTACATAACTGCTGTTTTCATGGGGCGATGTCATCTCCTTGCGTTTATTGCAGCATTCATCATACCATCCGTCCTTTCGGTGTGTCAATCGGCCGCACGCCGCCATGCCGCGCCGCATAGACTGATAGTGGCTGTTTCAAGCCAAATCCAGTAAAGGATGGTTTAAAAAATATGGGCGAGGAGAGAAAGCTGGTTGTAGAAGGCTTTACATTCGAACTGACGGGATTTTTCAGTGCGGATGGCGCCACCACTGTGACAGTGGGCGTGAACGGCAGCGGCGAGAGCCTGTCCGATTTAAAGGGATGGGCCATGGAGGTGTGCCCCGCCAACCCGTCGTATTTTTCCGACGAGGTCAGCATAATAAGCTGCGAGAAAAGGCGGCGTCATGGCGCCTGGCTGCCCGCCACCGCACAGAAAACATCCTTCGAGCTGACGGGCGATATCGGTTTTACCGGTGTGGTCATCAGCGACTGGGTAGGCCGTTATTCGGAGGATCCGGATGTGGAATACCGGATTGTTTTTGACCGTGAGCTCAAACTGGAGCCCTTCTCGGTTGCCATGATTACAGGGGACAACGCGTGCCGGGCGGCGGGGCGTATCGGCATTGAACGCACGGCGCCGCCGTCACAGAACATGTTGTGGGTCACACCCCTGGAGAAAAGCTTTTCCCTGTTTGTCGTTGTTCCGGACGGGTATAAACCCGAGGGAGCCTGTAAGGTAGCCGTATCGGTCACCAAACGAGCGGCTTTCGTGATACATCATAAGGGCGAATTTGTGGTGGACGATATATCCGCGCCGGAAGAAAAAGCGCTTAAAACCATGCGCGCAGAGCTGCTCGGCAGCATCCGCGTTCTGGCAAACGTGCCGCTAAAGAGCGCGCAGGCGTGCGGAGACAGCGTGAGAGTCAGTTCAGTGGACTGCTTTGAAGTATGCGAGACGATCGGTTATGCCGATGACGACATGGCATTTGAACTGAGCGATGTGACGGTCTGTCCCAAAAAGCAAAGCTTTGATCTGACTTTGCTGAACGTGCGCTCCGGGCGTTCTGTTTACCGCCTGGACGGGAAGTTTGTGATAGACTGCAAGCGTTGTGCGCAGCCTCACGAAAAGGCCATAGAATAGCCCGCGTCCATATGCATACAAAAAAAGGCCCGTGAAAGGCCTTTTCCCTTGAATGTTCCTCAGCCCTGTTCGATGGCTTCGCTGGGGCACGTGTCGACACATGCGCCGCAATCTATGCAAAGATCTGCATCAATGACATATTTGCCGTCGCCCTCGGAAATCGCCTCCACGGGGCATTCACTTTCGCAAGCGCCACAGGAGATACATGCATCTGTAATGATATAAGCCACTTAAACCTTCACCTCCGTTGTTTGTATACATGATCATTGTAAACACACACGGATAAAAAATCAACAATGGATTGCATCAAATTTCAGCATAATTCGCCATGCCTGACAGCCTAGTCCTCCAGAAGAGATTTAATCTCATCGTCAAGCGTGGGGTCAGCCTCCGGTTCTTTGGGCGGCGGGCCGCCTTTAAACCTGATTTCGTCAAGGCGGAAAGTCTTTACATCCACGCTTTCATCCGGCAGCGTAATTTTGACGCGCACCGTTTCGGTGACGGCATTGTTTTCAAGCACGACGCCCTCACCCTCCGGCGAACTGACGACGCTCCCCGGCTTGGGCATGCGGCGGCGCGTCTGCACGTAATGTTCCTGTTCATAATTGAGACAACACATCAGTCGCCCGCACAGGCCGCTGATTTTGGTGGGCGAAAGCGACAGGTTCTGTTCCTTGGCCATTTTAATGGATACGGGCGAAAAGTCCCCCAGGAAGCACGAGCAGCAGCAGGGCCGGCCGCATGGCCCGAGCCC
>CAZNVX010000403.1:1018-3127 GCA_964576225.1 uncultured Christensenellaceae bacterium | reverse complement strand
GTCCGACACCTCGGTGGCAATCTCGCCGGTCATACGGTAACGCAGATAATCCTTTGTAAACACAACCTTTTTGGTGCTTTCGTACACCGCCGGCCTGTTCTCCTTAAGCCACAGCAGCTTGGGCGCCCAATAGCTCGGGAGGCAGTAATTTGCCGTCTCCTCCAGCATCTTCGCAGGATCCATTCTGCTGTTGAGCATGTCCGCCTGTACCGCGGCGCGCTGATCCATCCAGATAATGCACCTGTCCACGGGCTCACCGTCCGCATCCAGCAATGTGCTGCCCTGCATCTGACCCGAAAAACCGATGCTCAATATATCTTTGCCGCAGCCGCTGCTGCCGACAGCCTCAGCGACGGCGCCGCAACACGCTGTCCACCACTCATGCGGGTCTTCCTCCACCCAGCCCGGCCTTGTGGTAATCAGATTGCATTCGCGGTAACCGGTTCCCAATATCCTTCCGGTATCATCCAGCACGATCGCCTTGACACCGCTGGTTCCCGCGTCAATACCTAAAAAGCAGCTCATAACCCCTCCAGCTTTTGCGATTTACCTGCACAGCTCAAACTGCTCGCGCATGACCTCTTCCGTGTACCCGAAGGCTTCCTCTTCTCCCCACGCGCGTGCAGTGAGCAGCGCGTCCGGCGCCATTTTATCGATTGCGTCCGGATCTGTGATGCCCGCTTCGGCAAAGTTAACCGGTGTGCCGATTTTTCTGAACCATGCCTCAAGCGCGGCAATACCGGCCGTCGCGGCGATCATATCATCTTTGTCACTTATCCCGAAGACTTCGCGGGCAAAGCGCGCGTATTTTGCCGTTCTCTGTTTTAGATAATAGCGCAGCGTCGCCAGTATGGTGACGGACATAGCCGCACCGTGCGGGGTATCATAGAAATTTGACAGCGAATGCCCGAGTATATGGATGTTCGAGTTAACCACACCGAAACCGCAGTCGTAAAAGCCGCTCCATGCGAACGATGCCTGCCACATCATGATGGCGCGCGCGTCTGCATCCTTCGGGTCTGACAGCAGGCGGTCCATGCATTCCATGATTGAGCGAATACCGCTCTCGCAAAAGCCGTCCTGATACGGGGCAAACGCCAGCTGATGCCCAAGGTAATGCTCCAGCAGATGAGACACAATATCCGCCGCCGAATATGCCGTCTGACGTATCGGGATCGTGTAGGTCAGTTCCGGGTCAAGGATCGCCACCGAGGGTTTCATGACAGGATTGGCAAACCCGTCCTTGCGCCGCAGCGTGTCATTGTTGATTACCGCCGTTCCGTTTAGCTCAGAGGACGTCGCAGGGATCGTCACCACCGCGATCACCGGTATCATGTCAGTGATCGCCGCTTGACCTGTCGGAAAATCCCACGGGTCTCCATCGTACTTGGCCGCCACACCAATAAACTTGGCTTCATCCATCGCGGACCCTCCGCCCAGCGCTATAATCACGTCCGGTTTTTCCTTTTTGGCCAGAGCAATGGCCGAAGCCGCGTGTTCCGCAGTGGGATTGCTTTTCACGCCGAAGTGGCAGAGCAGCTCAACGTCCGCCTCCCGGCAACTGTCTGCCACCTTGTCATAGAACCCCAGCTCCTTGACGAGCGCCTCATCGTATGTGACCAGCAGCGCCTTTCTGCCAAACCGGGCCGCCTGCTCGCCTGTGCGGCAGACCTCGCCCTCACCGAAAATGATTTTGGTTGGGACGGAAAACTCGAAACTTACCATGGTTGACTCCTCCTATTTAATCGGATAAAAATAATCGCCTACACCTGCCGTTTCGATGCTGGCTTTAAAAAGCCCGCCCGCCCCGCGCCGATCTGCCATCTGCTCCGGCGTATATGCGTAACGTGCCGACGCCACATAGAAATCCGTCATGGCTGCACCGGCGAACCCGCCACAGCAAACCTGATCCACAGGGAAATCAATAATGCTCATGAGCGACAGGGTTTTATCCCATACGGAAATCTTCCCTGCCCAGTGGCATATGTACAGCACATCACGGGAATCGATGCTTAATCCGTCCGGCATGCCGATATCGCTTAAATCCAACCGCTCCTTCGGCCCGCTCACAGGCCCGCGTGAAATATCATAGTCGAACGAAAGCAACTT
>CAZNVX010000403.1:0-1008 GCA_964576225.1 uncultured Christensenellaceae bacterium | reverse complement strand
GCCCGCGCTGGATGTCGTAATCAAAGGACAACAGCTTGCCGTTGTATGTATCCACCACAAACATCTCCGTGTTTGAGCTGTTCCACACAATGCAGTTATACTGGTTGATGCCTTCGACAATAGTCCTGATGCTGCCGTCGGTATCCACCATATAGAAATCTCCCAGCATGTCGGGTCTGTAGTCCGGCGTCCCATACAGCTTGGATACCGTGCTCGCGAATACCCGGCCCTTCGCATCCACTCGCGTGTCGTTGTAACGGTTGTCTTTGTTCCGGCCGTTTGGGTCGGCAATGACGGAAAGCCTCCCCGCCCTTATGTCATACAGACATATACCTTTTTCCACCGTGCATAATAGCTTGCTTTCGCAGGAGGTCGGTATGGCCGATCCGATCATGCCGCCGCCGATTCGATAAACAGCCGCGGTACCGTCCGAAGGGTTGTATGCATGCACATCCCCGGCAAAGAGATCTGTGCAATACAGACGTTGCGTCCGTTTATCCCACACAGGGGTTTCCAGCAATGTGACGTTCGCATCATACACCAATGAGAATTCCGTCATATTCGCCCTCCTCTTTTTGCGACGATATAAAATTAATTCTTGCGTTGCCCTTTGTCAGATTGTGCAAACAAGCAGCTTGTCAAAATAATGCATATGGACTCTGCCGCTGCGTTGCACTGTTTACGTGTTTTTAGTTTACATTTGTTAATCTTATTGTTAATACAGTTGCATTATAGCATTGTGTTAAATAATAATCAAGCATTTTTTGAATTTTTTTTGAATTATTGTTTTCTTTTTGCCCATTATCTTTACTTTTGTAAACCTTTTCTGCATTGACACGTTAAATTATACAAAGTGTATGCTGCTTATGAGTAAAAATTTGTTGAAAAGGCTGCGCGGAACCTATAGGCACGTTCATTATGAATTCTTTATGAGAATCTTTGCTGTAATAGCCATTATGAAATCAACACCTTTTTTGGCGTTGTTGTTCACGATACAAAATCCTTCCA
>CAZNVX010000402.1:0-3133 GCA_964576225.1 uncultured Christensenellaceae bacterium | reverse complement strand
TACCCATGCCTCGCACGCAAAGAAACTCACCGATTTCAGGGGCTTTCGCTCACTTGCAAAAGCCCCTGTACTGGCCCTTATCGCGTATTTGCAGGAATATAGGGGTGGGCTCACAAATGCTTTCCGCTATGGCTTCATACTGGAGATTGCGCCACCCCATCATGTTAGCGGAATTCAATCCCAAACGTGTCGCCCTGTTTCCCAATAAAAGCGATTTTTCCATTCGCAGGCAGAACGGTTGTGTTATCTACGCTCACGGTTGAAAAATAGACGCAGGCGTCGCTTCCGTCGTAAACCGCGTATGCCCCGTTTTCAGGCAGGCTGACCGCCAGCGTCTTCCCCTGTGTCTGGGGAGTGATGGCATAATACTCCGCATACCCAATCTCTCCAATCATGCAGACGGCGGTTTCAGGGGATAGATCGGGGATGCAGTCTTCCCGGATGAACATCATATCGTTCCCCCGCACATACTCTGCGCCGTTTCTCACTATGAATTCCAAGTCCAATACATCACGGAACTTAACGGTGTTGACGGCATAGTTCACATCCACAATCTTCACACCTGCAAAGGCAAACCCGTTAGAAAAGTCTTCATTCAGCTTCATTACAATCGCAGGGTTGCCCGGTGCCAGATAGTACCCTTGCGCTGTCGGCATTTCACTGACAGCGTAGTACTTCTTTCCGGCACGCACCTTCCATACGTCCAGGATCGAGCTTTCAGGGGCGCATGGCTCAACCTTTTGATATTCCAATGCGGTCATGGCCGCTTGGCCAACTCCCGGCAGGGAGATAATCCGGCTATTTTGCAGGTACCGCTCACCATCCGCCTGCTGGGAGAACGTTACCCTTTCACTGCCGTCATCAGAGAGGAAGCCCTGACTGCCCACATACGTATATTTCTTTTCCGTCCCGCCGTTCAGCAGCGAAACCGTCAGGATACTCTCTTTCACTTTGATATTGGCTCCCGCCTGAGTGTTTACATAAAGCCCGGAATATGCCTCCAACGCTTCGGGCATAGCGGCCTGTACCGGTGCAGTAGCGGTTCTCCGCGGAGTGATCTGCTGGATGACCCCTGTCTCCAAAAGGTACTCCTGTAAAATGTTGGCGGCAAACGCATAATCGATGATGGAAGCCCCGCCGGAAGAGACAACTGCCATCGCGATATCCAACGCAGGAATGACCACAAGGGAAGAATGAAACAACTGCGTGTCTCCGCCCTTTGTCAGCACTTGAATACCGTAATCGCTGAAAGGGAAGCTGTGCACGGTATCCCACCCCAGGCCATAGCAGCCAATATAGTTGTCGCCTTCGGCATCAACCCACATGCCTCTTTTATATTCCTCGTTTTGCATCATCAGGGTTGCTTGCTCTGACAGAATTTCCGGCCTATTTCCCATCAGCACCTGCGCGAACGCGCAAAGTTCTTCTGCCGTTGAGTACAAGCCGCCTGTTCCCAGTACATTGACCGTATCATTTGGCAAGGCACCTTCAAAAGGTGGAATATATGTCTTGACCAGGCGTTTCGCCTTATCAAAATCGTCCATCGGCGTTTTGGTGTTTACAAGGCCCAATGGTTTGATGAAATGTTCGGCGAGGAAGTCTGTGTAGCTTATGCCACTGACTCGTTCGACCAGTATTTCCAACAGGGAGAATCCATCGTTGCAATATTCGGAGAATTCACCGGGCACAGCTTTCAGGCGTTGGGTGGATAGTTTCTCCAAAAGGGTATCATGCGCCATTGTAGAATTGTCATCAAAGAGAAAGGCATTTGCCAGGCTTGACCCATACAGGCCAGAGGAGTGGTTCATCAGCATTCGAGGTGTGATCTCTTTATAGCGCTCATCCACCATTGAAAATTCCGGGATATAGCTGACAATGGGTTCATCCAAGTCAATAAGCCCTTGATCCCAGAGAATCATTGCGGCAGCCGTCACAAACATTTTGCTGGTAGAACCGATACCGTACATATCATTCGCGGTGATCAAGCGGTTTTCCGCTTTGCTAAATACGCCGCTATTGCCTGACAATACGATACGGCCCTTGTCGCTCAATGCGTACTGGACACTCGTCACAGCATAATCCTGAACGATCGACCTGGCGATTTTATCCGCTTTCTCTGCCAGAGAAAGCGCCTCGCCACACACTTGCGCGGGGAGGATAAAAACAAGCAACATGACCCAACAGATGATCTGCGAAGCCAGCTTCTTCATATCGCATACTCCTTCGATTTCATAACGTATCGTCCGGCCTTGGCCAACTCACACATATTCAGTTTCCTTCCAGTTTTTCGCATGCAAGCGTCCAGTGCTCCACGATCAGCGTGTCCAGCATCTCCGCAGTTGGGATGGAATACTCCACGGCAGGCATCTGGATGGCCATTGGCAGCAAAACGGTGCCCTGGGCCGTCGGAATCAGGGAAACATCCGTATCCTTCTGTACCACGCAGCGCATTGAATCCTGATTGGCAAAGCAGAAATCAATGAAGGCCTTCCGGTCCTCCGCGCTGATATCCTTGACATAGTTGGCCATCTGCCCAAAGGAAGTATCCACAGGAACCCAGCCATAATTGGGCAGGTAGAACTCCGCCCAGAAATGTCCTCTGAATTCGCCGCTGAACAGCTGCCAGCCGCCGGTGGTGCGCGCGGGAATCCCCAGGGCACGGCACATGGCCGTAAAATACATGGACTGGGCACCACAGTCGCCCTGTTGGAAGCGGTGAACATAGTCCGATTCCGCGATCTCAGTGCGCGGATGGAACACCATGTGCGGCATGAAGCAATAGGTCACATTCTCTACAATGTAGTCATAGAGCTTTCTGGCGGCCAAATACGGGTTGGACTCGTCCCCGGCGATTCTCTCCGCCATCTGGATGATCTCATCTGTAATTTCCGTGTTGCCATATGAGCTGGTATATTGCTTATAAAGCGCAGATTCTCTGTCATATTCGCCAATCTTGTCAGGGTCCACATTGAAGTGCTGTTCATGGTGGATAAACACGAAAGAGAGCTGGATGAACAGGTCATCCGTCAGCTCCTCCAGGGGCACTTCGAAATATGCCAGACCGATATCCTGGTCGATGCTGGGGGGCAGTTGCACCCATTTTTCCGGGGTAACCGACTCGATGACAACCCCT
>CAZNVX010000401.1:0-3149 GCA_964576225.1 uncultured Christensenellaceae bacterium | reverse complement strand
ATTCTTTGATGAATACGAAGCTGATCCTTGGGATGAAACGGTTGCAGATGGCCTCACGGTCAACGGGCAGGCGCCCACCAGCGTGCGCCTCACCGATGTCCGCACGGAAACCACCTACGATGCCGCCATCGGCGCCTGCCGCACCTTTGTTCACCTCACGCTGGAGAACCCGAAGAACAGCCTGGGCGACGAGTACGTCACGCTGTTCTCACTGCCCGAGGGCGCATACGTCACCGATTATTATCTGAACGTGGGCAACACGCGCAAATACGGCATACTTGCGGACGCGCGCGCCGCCATGTCCGTCTACGAAAGCATTGTGCGCGTCCGGCAGGACCCCGGCGTGGTGCGCTATGTGGACGAGAGGCAGCTTGAGCTGCGGGTGTTCCCGTTCAGCGACGGTGAAACACGCCAGACAGGGTTCGAAATCATCCACAGCCAGAGCTTCGACCTGACACTGGACGGCCAGACGGTGACGCTCAATGCCACGGGTACGCCGGACGAAGTCAAGTTCAGCGGCGGCACGCTGGTCTCCGCCGGGTTCAAGCAAACGCTGCCCATGGCCAAAGCCCGCCCCTTCTCATATTGGTTTGTTGTGGACAGCTCCGCGCGCAGCGATGTCGGCTACCAGCTCTCGCTGGTCGAGGACTACGCCGCGTTATCCGGCATAACGGACGCCCAGGTGATATTCGCGTCTTACGACCTCAAGCAAGCCACGCTGGCCGGCGCCCGCCACGTCCATGTCACGCCGCGCGGCGGGTTCAACCTCGCGCTGGCCGTGAAAACGGCGCTCACCGAAAACGGCGGCGATACAGTGCCCGTCATACTGTTCACGTCCGGCAACCCGACGGCGGCGGTTTATCCGGCGCACAGCGCGTGGCTGGCCGCGCAATACCCCGAAAGCCGTTGCTATTACCGGCTGCGCGACGACTTAATGCTGATGCCTTACCCGTTCGGCGGCAGCAACACCGAAAAAGCGCTGGACGCCCCGGCCGTGTTCACGCTGCGGCGTTATGGTGATACGCTCGTCCGTAACGACGGCCAAAGCGAGATTGTCCCCTCCGGCGAAGGCGGTGAGTTGAGCCTGTCGGGCAGCCAATACACCGACGCCCTTGCGCTTCACACCGCGCTGCGCAGCAGCCCGGCCATGAGCACGGCCGCCTCACTAAAGCTGCTGCGCTTAAGCTTCCGAACCCGTGTGCTCACCCCGCAGACCTCGTTCATCGTGGTGGAAACCGACGCGCAGGAAGCGGCGCTTTTCGAGGCGCAGGAGAAGCTGCTGGCGCAGGACAGCGCCATCGCCGCCCGCGAAACACTGGACGAACCGCCGCTGCTCATCTGCCTGATTGCCGTGGGTGTCGTAACCGCTGCAATGCTGCTCATCTGCCGCGCAAAAAAGAAAGCGGCTCTGCGGGCGCGTTAGCCTCAGACACGGTTTTCATCTAAGCCAAACAACAGAGCCGCCCACACAGCGCGGCTCTGTTCATCGTTGTCCCGTCATCGTTTTGCTTGGGTCGTAGCGGCGTTCATGTTATAATCTGATGCATACATCATCGCCGAAAGCAGGTGAACCGTATGTCGAACCCATGGGAACAAGTGCCGTTAAACGTTTACGAAGCGCATATGCAGCTCAAAGACGTGGCGCAGCTGCCCGCGCTCAGCCGCATCATGAGAAAGCAGCTTCGGCAATACCCGATAGAAACGGTCGCCATTTTGGGCGTGGCCGGCGGGAACGGTCTTGAGCATATCGACCCGAAGCAGATCAGCCGCGTATACGGCATCGATATCAACGACCAGTATCTGGCCGCATGCCAAAAGCGCTTTGCGCATCTTCAGTCCTGCCTGTCCGTGATGCGGCTCGATCTGTCAGACGCGTCCGTCGCGCTGCCTGCCGCCGACCTGTACATCGCCAACCTGCTCATCGAGTATACCGGCGTGGCGGCTTTTGTCAGCCAAATCAGCCGTGTGATGCCCCGGCTGGTCTCCTGTGTGATACAAAAAAACGCAAACGCCCCTTTTGTCTCCGTGTCTCCCTATCGCGAAGCGCTCTCCGGCCTGTCAGACTTCCATTGTGATATCGACGCCGACGGGCTGACAGCCGGTCTGTGCGGCGCTGGCTATCAGCTCCTCTTAACAGAAGAATACCCGCTGCCCGGCGGCAAAAGCCTGATCCGTCTCGATTACGCGCAGTCACTCTGACGGGTTCCTCAGCCCCATCCCCCGCCGCTTTAGCCCTCGCAGCCCTGCGGCAGGCCTGAATACACCATGCCCCGCGCGGCGTCCAGCATCACCGTGGTGCCGTTCTTCAATATCTGCGTCGCGTTTTCCGCGTCGCACAGCACCGGTATGCCCAGCGTCAAGCCCACGATGGCCGCGTGTGAATCCACGCCGCCCTGCTCGGTGATAATACCGGCGGCTTCCTTGAGCAGCGCCATCATCGTGTTGTCCGTCTGCGGGATCACCAGGATATCGCCCGGCTCAAACAGAGCGCGCGCCTGGGCGGCATCCGCGCACACGCACAGCTTTCCGCTCACCGAGATGTTGTTGTAGCCTGTTCCTTTCACCAGCACGTTGCCCACGATATGCACTTTCAGTGTGTTGGTGGTGCCGGAGACGCCGATGGGCACGCCCGCGGTGATCACCACCACTTCCCCGTGCTTCACCAGCCCGGTCGTCTTCGCGCATTCCACCGCATGCTCAAACAGCTTGTCCGTGTTCTCCTGTTCCTCCGCCAGCACCGGCCACACCCCCCACGACAGCGCCAGCTGGTGGCACGTCTTCTCGCTGGGCGAGCAGCCGACGATGGGCACAGCGGGCCTGAAGCTCGATACCATCCGCGCGGTGCGCCCCGACTTGGTAAAAGCGATGATCGCGCTGGCACCCAGGCTGTGCGCCGTCGAGCAGGTCGCGTGGGATATCGCGCTGGTCACGCTGGCGCACACCTCCGGCAGCTTGTTGACAAAGCGCGTTTTGTAATGGATATTGTCCTCCGTCTTTACCGCAATGCGCGACATGGTAATCAGGCTCTCGATGGGGTATTTGCCCATCGCCGTCTCGCCAGACAGCATGATTGCGCTGGTGCCGTCGTACACCGCATTGGCCACGTCGGTGGCTTCGGCGCGCGTCGGCCGGGGATTGTAAATCATCGA
>CAZNVX010000400.1:0-3155 GCA_964576225.1 uncultured Christensenellaceae bacterium | reverse complement strand
CAGCGTGTTGCGGTTCAGCTGACCGCCGATCAGCATCACGTTCGGTTTGGCTTTTTTAATCAGCTCGAGGGCAATGTTGGGGCCGCTGGTCAGGATCGATATATAATCATCAGGGATCTCCTTGGCGAAAAGCATCAACGTCGTACCGGAATCAAGATACAGAGAACGGCCGCTTTCAACATAAGCCGCCGCTTTACGGGCTATCAGAGATTTAGCGGCCGTATTCTCAAGCGCGCGCCGCGAGTAAACATCTTCAGCCGCCATAGAAAGCATGGAAAGCGCCACTGCACCGCCGCGTGTTCGCTTGACAAATCCGTTTTCTTCGAAATACTTAAGATCACGTCTGAGTGTCATGCTCGAGCAGTCCGGAAAAAGCTCTTCAAGGTCTTTGAGGTATACCTCTCCTTTTGAATTCAGAAGCTCCATGATCATGTCACGTCTTTGCATATTCACAGCTCGGCTCCCTAACGATTAATACTATTAATATAGCACTATTGCCAGCAAGTAACAAGGCATGCGTGGGCACAAATCACATTGCAGGAGAGATGCGTGATAATATTTCTTGTTAAATAGTGCCCTGTGGTACGAATATGCAGTCCATCATGGTATAATATTTCTATGGAGACACACAGCAAACACATGTTGACCGCGTTGGCATTGGCGAGAAAGGCGGCCCAAAAAGACGAAGTTCCGGTAGGCGCGGTAATTGTCTGGCGCGGGGCAGTCATTGCAAAGGCTTATAACCTTCGGGAAACAAAGAAGAACCCGCTTGTACACGCGGAAATACTCGCTATAGCCGAGGCTGCCCGAAAGCTTAAACGATGGCGCCTTTCGGGCTGTACTCTTTATGTAACACTTGAACCCTGCCCGATGTGCGCCGGTGCGATCGTTAACGCCAGAATTGACACGGTTATATTCGGCGCATATGACCCAAAAGGCGGCGCATTCGGTTCTCTCTATAATCTTGCCGAAGGCCGATTGAACCATTCCCCAAGCGTGACCGGCGGCATAATGGCAGAAGAGTCATCAAATCTTCTGAAACAATATTTTAAAGGCAAAAGAGCGGACGGGAGGAACGCGAGCAATTGAACTTGTGCGGAACCATTTTTATGCACAAAAAGCGTTGTAATGCCTGTTTCATGTAAGCCGAATATGTTTATTATAGTACAGAATACGGCATCAGGAGGTTGGTCTTGATTACTAGCAAAAACGAAATCAATTGTCCAATCGAGAATACTCCTGACGATTGCTGCGATGTACAGCTGGGCATGTTTGATGCTCTGGGCATCAGCCGGAACAAATACGAGATCATGATATGGAAAATGGATCCAGAGCTTAGGCGGTTCCATTTTTTTGATGAGCAAAAACATCAGATCCTGTCCTTTTCTTTTGAAGAAATAAAAAAGTATGTTCATCCTGACAATATGAAGATATTCAGGCACATGACAAGTAACCCGCCAGAAGATGACTGGCAGGGAATACAGCAAATCATTCGCATGCAAGTTAAAGGATCATGGCGCAGATTTTTTATTAAAGGCGTCATCAATGCGGCTCAGCATAAACCATTTATTTTTGGTATTGCTTATGACATTGATATGCTTTGCGCGCTTCATCAGCGAATTGAATATCTTGAAACACATGATGCTTTAACAGGTTTGGTCAACTTTAACAGCTTTAACGGCCGGTTTGAGCGCCTGACGCGTTTTGGTATGTATCCCCTTTCTCTCGTGATCATCCGAATCGAAAATCTGGGCGACGCATGCTGTGCATTGGGGTATCAGTCAAGCAATGCGATGATACGAAGTGTTGCTGATGTCCTTCGGGAGTGCTTCTTTGATGCCGACATTATTGGCCGCACAGGCAGTGGTGAGTACTGTGCGGCTTTCACCGGCAAAGATCAGCTTGAAATTGAAACACGGGTTAACGAAGCGGCCATGAAGATGCACAGCACTTATTTGAACCTTATCAAAACTGAGGTCAGCTTTGGTTATTCTATTGCGGAATGTGAAAAAGACTTTCGCAGTATGTATCAGGAGTCATATCAAAAGCTTGTCAGGAAAAGAAGCATGCAAATGCATCTGTCACACGACTCTGTGATTGACAGCCTGAACGCCATGGTCAGCATAAAAGCAGGCTGGGGCAAACGCGCTATCAGACTTCAGAGCCTGTCTGTGCAGGTGGGCAAGGCTCTTGGATGTAAAGAGGATGTGATCTCGGAAACCAAACTGCTTGCAAAAATTGCGGATATCGGTTTTGTCGGCATCAGCGAGTCGCTGCTGTTAAGGCGTTTTCAGCTCAGCGAAAAAGAAACGGAAGCTTACAACAGCCACATTGAATACGGGCGTGAGCTGATCAACAGAACCGATTCACTTGCTTATTTGGAAGGCCTATATATGGATGTGTTTAAAAGATACGATGAATGGCAGGACGCGATTGCGATTCCCAGCCGGGTTGTGTCTGCTGTACGCGGCTTTGATGACATCATGCTTTCTGAAAACAAAATTCCATACAAAGATCTGAAAAATCGGCTGCTATCCCGGAAAGGCAAACAATACTGCCCTGAGGTTGTGGATTTACTGCTAAAGCTGGCTAAAAAGCAACATACGTGGCCATCGGCATAAAAGATCGTGATGACAATATCAAAGCGTGCGTCTTCTTATGGGGGATGCACTTATTTTTTTTCTCTGGTATAATAGCTTGGAAAAACAGATGATATGGAGTTGGTGTCATGAAAGCAGCTGTTGTAGCAGAGCCGGGCCGATTGGAGATATGGGATATCGAGCAGCCAAAGGTGGGGGAGTATGATGCGCTGGTCGAAATACTACATGGCGCCACATGCATCGGGACAGACAAGAATTACATATACGGGCGGCATATTCGCCCTGTCCAATATCCAATGCTTCTCGGGCATGAAAGCGTGGGGCGCGTGGTTGAACTGGGCTCCAAGGTGAAGAATTTTTCTGTTGGGGACCTTGTAACGGATGTCGGATGCCCGGCCACACCGGATGGGCGAATCTCATCCCGCGCCGGCGGGTTCGCGGAATATGGCATTGTGAAAGATGTCTGTGAGATGAAGAAAGCCGGATTGCCCCGGCACGAGTGGGAGAAGCATCGCGCAAACAGGGTTATACCTCCCTGGTTTTCTCCTGCCGAAT
>CAZNVX010000399.1:0-3157 GCA_964576225.1 uncultured Christensenellaceae bacterium | reverse complement strand
CCGATATGGGTACGTTCAGCCGGCAAAAGCTGAGGCATCGTCGTTTATAAAGCGCTGTATCACACGTTATCTGCCGCAGGCCACGATAGCGTATATTGTTTAAAAAGTCGTTGGATATGGCCGGATATTCGTATATAATGCCCTTATGGACGGTCTAAGAAAGAATGACGTTGCAGATATTTCTATCGACGATCTGACGGTGGACGGCTTTGGCCTCGGCAGATATGAGGGCTTGGCTGTGTTTGTGCCGCGTGCGCTGCCGGGGGAGACGGTTACTGTCAAGATTATTAAACGCGCCAAAAGCTACGCGGTGGGGCGTTTGATAAGCCTCTCCCGTGCCTCCGAGGCACGTGTACAGCCTTTTTGCCCGGTTTTTGAGATGTGCGGAGGCTGTACGCTGCAGCATTTAAGTTACATAGAGCAAACAGCGTACAAAAGCCGCTACGTTCAGCAATGCCTGCGGCGAATAGGTGGTATCGACATAGACGCGCCACATATCGTGCCCTGTGAAAACTTAAGAGATTATCGAAACAAAGCGTCGTTTCCGGTCGGCGGGCAAGCGGGCCGGCTTGTGGCCGGTTTTTTTGCGCCTCGCAGCCACAACATTGTTGTGTGTGATTGCCCCATACAAAAACCGCAAATCAATGATATTAAGAATGCCGTGATCCAATGGGCAAACGCCAAAGATATTTCGCCTTATGACGAGCAGAAGGGAAAAGGTGTTCTGAGGCACATTGTGGCTAGGCAGAGTTCTTCCGGCGAACTGATGGCGGGAGTTGTGGTTCGAAGCGATTTGGACGGCACGTCTCTGTCCGCTGAGATAAAGAAGATACCGGGCATGAAGAGCCTTGCATTAAACATAAACCCACAAAAGGGCAACGCGATACTCGGGCGCGACACGCGCATCATCTATGGCGATGAATATATCAGCGAAAATTATGAGAACCTGCAGTTTCGCGTATCGCTGCAAAGCTTTCTCCAGGTGAACCACGCGCAGTCCGAAAAGCTATATCAAATGGCTCTGAAATTTGCGAATATCACGAAAGATGATATCATATTTGATCTTTTCTGCGGCATCGGCACGATATCGCTGCTGGCAGCACGGCGTGCAAGAAAGGTGCTGGGCATAGAGTATGAGCCCAGCGCCGTCAAAAATGCCAAGGAGAATGCCAAGCTGAATGGCATTGATAACGCGCATTTTCTGGCGGGTGATGCAGGAGAAATGATAACAAAGGGCATTGAAATGACCGGGGTGCCCGATGTGGTGATGATCGATCCGCCACGCAAGGGTTGTGATCCGCTTCTTATCGGTAAAATCACCGACGCATCTCCGCAACGTATCGTCTATGTATCCTGCAACCCTGCCACATTGGCTCGGGATGCTGCATTATTTGTCAGTCATGGCTATACGATAAATCAGGTCAGCGGTGTCGACATGTTTCCGCATACCACACACGTTGAGAGCGTGGTATTGATGTCAAGGGTGGAGAAGCAGGTGTGAAATAGGCCTTTAAATAAGCCATTTCAGGGTTTTGGGGGTCGGAAACTGGACCCTAAAAACCGTGATTTTGTTGCTTCGTGGAAACATATCCAAAAAGCCGATTTTGACCCGTACAGAGCAGTATAGATGTTGGTCGTTTGGTACAGAGCAGATTAGATGTTAGTGCTTGGTGTGAGAATAGATTAGATGTTTTTCTGATTTTGTCGTGGATGAAAGAGCGAGTTGGATGTGATATGAACTAAATGTAGAGATTGAAAGGAGCCGATGAAAATTGAAATGCGTACTCTTAAGTGCGGATAATAATCCATCTGTCTATTCAGTTCCGGATGTTGTAGCTAAGAACTTAAGAAAATACTGTATTGATTTTTGCGATAAGTGGTTGCGCCAAAGTCCTAACGCGAAGAAGTTCCGTATAGGTGGTGGCGTTTGTTATAATGAAAAAGACTTTATAGAATATTTAAATACATGGATTTCTCCAGATGAACCTTCAGTTTTAATTGAAAATCTTGGGTGGATTAATTCTAAAGCGGATATTCCAGAAAAATATAAGGATTGCGAATGGTTTAATTTTTAGTAGAAAATATTTGATTGATATGAACAAACAAGGAAGTGACAGAATTGCATGGATAAATAGCATTAGACCCCGGACCTTTCTGCCACGGCAAAAAAGCCGACTTGAAGCAGGGAGACTTGCTGGACCCCGGCTACATATCAAACTACGTCCATAATAACATTAGAGAAAAATTATTTAGTTGGTCAAAATTCTTATTATTAATATTTGAGGAAGAAAAATGGAAGGCGAGTCCTATATATTCAAGAGGGGAGATTTGAACAATATCATATCAACGCCTTTTGGCGAGGTGGGTGCGGGTATTTGCTATGATTCGCGTAGAAAGCATTTCTATGAGAATATAAAAGACCATAAACTAAGCGGGCATCAAGTATTATGAAAAGATGAAGACAATAAAGCTAATAGGCTCATATAAAAAACATCGTATTTCTGGTTGATGAAAAAGGGAATTTCACTTACAATAGGATTCGTAGATGCTGGCATAATGACACAATAATAATTCAAAGTCTTCTTGTTTATATGGCAAGGTAATTTAATGAAACCTACACTATTCAAGGAAAAATACGGACAATACGCGTTAGTCGTCGGAGGCTCCGACGGATTAGGTTGCGCTTTTGCAGAGGCAATTGCGCGGCGGGGATTAAGTCTGGTTTTAATTGCACGCCGGGAAGACCGCCTCAAAGCGACGGCGACCCGACTAAAAAAAGAATATGGGATCGATGTGATTTCTATCACAGCGGATATGGCAGATTATGAAAACGCGAGAGAATTGATTAGCAGTCTTAAGGTTTCAATTGGTTTGCTTGTTTATAATGCTGCGTATGCTCCGATTGGTTTATTCGAAAACACGAGCGAAGACAAGTTATCTCTTGCCACAGCTGTCAATGTAAAAGCACCGCTGCTGCTCATAAAACTCTTATCTGCATCGATGATACAGCAAAAACGAGGTGCCATAGTGCTGATGTCATCTCTTGCCGGAGGTCAAGGCAGCCCGAACATTGCAGCTTATGCAGCAACAAAATCTTTTAATACCATTTTAGCCGAAGGCCTTTGGAAAGAACTCAAACCGCACGGAATCGATGTGC
>CAZNVX010000398.1:0-3159 GCA_964576225.1 uncultured Christensenellaceae bacterium | reverse complement strand
AGGATTCGAACCTCCGGCCTCTTGAACCCCATTCAAGCGCGCTACCAAGCTGCGCCACACCCAGTTGAGCACACTAAAACCAAAAACTTGTGCGGGTATTATTCTAACAACCAAAGCGGGCTGTGTCAATTAAAAATATCGAGATGAGCGCTTGGCCCGCAGCAGCCATTATGCCCCGTCGGGCGGCTCTGAACCGAGCGCATCAGCCAGCCAGATCTGGTCAATTTTATGAAACGCTTCTTCGCCGGGGCGGGGCAGCAGCGTGCCGAAATCCGCTTCGGCGTGCGCGTATGCTTCGGCGGGGATGTCCACGGCCACATCCTGATCCTTGTAGAACACGGCAAAACCGAGCTGTCCGTCGGGACGGCGTTCTTCAAAAATGATATTGTAAACCTCCTGGCCGTCAGACTGCCGGCAGGCTGTTGCATAAACAGCTTTTACTGCTTCAATGATGCGGTCATCAAGCCCCGCGCTCAGAATGCGCAGTTTCTCCGCGAAATCAACAAACGAAGCGGTGACGCGCAGTGTCCCGGTACAGCAGGATTTGTATACTGTGGGGATGGGAAGCGTGTTTTGGCTGTAGCCCGGCACCAGATACACGCAAAAATGATTCCGGCTGTCGCAGCAGAGGAAAACCTCATCCACGAAAAAGCTGCGGCTGCAGCCCGCGCAGGTCCATTCGAAAAAAGAGCCGTCCAGTATTTTTGATGTTTGCACCGAATCGTCAGCAATATCCGCCATGGGCGGGATACTGTGGGCGCCGGCAGTGTGGCAGGCCGGGCATGATAACGGTTCCTGATTCATGGCAATCTCCTTACTGCGCTTTGGCAACGTTTTCCGTCAAAACCCCGATGGTGCGCTGGCGTGATTTTTCGAGCTCGGACGCATTGGCGCTGGCTGCAATGGATGCAAGATCAGCCGGGTATACGACGTATCGGCCGGCCTTCGAGCTGGCGCACAGCGTCGGGATATACGTCAGTGATGAAAGCGTCGTGGCGCCCGTTTCATGTTCTTTTTCCAGCTCCATGCTCACGATGACACCATCCTTGTGCATCGTCTGGCTCATGCTGGAGATAAAGTTGCCCAATGAGTAAAGCACAGGCACGGCGCCCCGCTCCGTTTCCACCGTTTCAAAGGGCTGTGTGCAGTGGGGGTGGGAGCCGAGTATGATATCCGCGCCGGCCTCTGCCATAAACCGGGCCATTTTCCGCTGTGTGTTGTTGGGCTTGTGCGTATGCTCGGTGCCCCAGTGAACGCAGATAATGATGAAATCGGCACCGGCTTGTTTGGCGGCGGCAATATCCGCGGCGACCAGATCCTCGTCATAGCGGTCGATCATCCACGCATTGCTGCGCCCCGGGCTGTTGTTGATGATGCTGGTGTAAGCCAGAATCGCGACGTTTATGCCCTGTACATCTGCAACGAGCGGTTTTTTATCCTCGGGCAACGCGTATGCGCCGGTATGCATAACGCCGTGTTTATTCAGCTGTTGCAGCGTTTTAATCAGGCCGTCCTCTTTGTAGTCGAATATGTGGTTGTTGGCGGTGGTCAGCACATCGAAGCCGCATCCGAGCACGGCGGTGAGAAACGATTCGGGCGCGTTGATGCGCGGGTTGCCGGTTGACGCGGCCGGCGCAGCCGATTCGAGAGCAGGCGGTGACAACAGGGCGCCCGATGCCGCGCTGGCATTGCCCGGCTGATCGGCGGGCGGATCCTGTGCGGGTGGGACATCAGCGGGCGGGGCGGATGATTCTGCCGGTGGTTCGCCGGGCGATGACGAGCCGGAATATGACGGCGTGTAAGGGTAACCGTCGGCCACCAGCGTTTCCAGATTGCCGATGGCGAGATCGGCCGCGCTGATGGTGGGTTTCACGGCCTCGAAGCAGTAGTCGAAACGGTATTCGCTGCCGGTTTTCGCAGCGCTCAGCTGCGCGCTCAAACACAAAAGGTCACCCGCGGCCATGATGGTGACCCTGGTCGGCTCGGGCACCGGCGTGGGTGTGGGCGCCGGCGTGGGCGTGGGTACGGGCGTGGGCGTGGGCACCGGCGTGGGCTCGGGTGTTGCGGCGGACGTGCGTTCGGGAGAAGGCGTGGACACCACCACCGCAGGCGCTGGCTGACAACCCGCAGACAGCAGCAACAGGCAGACAATCACAAAAGCGATACGTTTCATCTTTTTATCCTTAAGTTATGGTCATTATGAGTATCATATCATGTGCGGATGGCGAGGACAAGCCAATAACACTCATACAGCCAATGACATTCTTTTAGCCGTATTAACATATTATTCTTTGTTTGTTCACATTGATTTTGTTATAATATGCGCATGATCGTGACTTACCCGCGCGAGGAGGATATATGAAGAAAAACAAATGGATGCTGCTGCTTCTGGCGGCTTTGCTCGTTGTGTCGCTGACGGGTTGTCATGTGGCGGTGAATTGGGTTTCGGACGCGCTGCCTTCCGATTTCTGGGGGCCAAAGCAAAGCGAGACGGCCGGCGACGGTGAGCTGCCGACGCTGCCGGTGAATAGCGATCTGATACCGCTCGACGTGCTGATGGATTATCCTGATTTTACGCCGCCGCAGATATCCGCGGACGGCAGCCTGATACTCTACAGGCATATGTCGGAATCCTCGGACGCCGTCATCGTGCAAAACTGGAAGACAGGCGCTCGGACAGTGGTGCCGTGGCCGAATGTGAGAGGGAATCCGTATTTTCTATGGGCGCCGGACGGTGAGACAGTGCTGTTTTTTGTGGACAGAAGAGGCGATGAAAACTATGGCCTGTACACATCAAACATCAGCACGGGCAAAACGGCCATGATCCTTGAAGGGGGAAGCAACGACTGTTATTACGTCTCCGACAACCCGGCCAATGAAAAAGAGATATTCCTGGCTGTGTTTAACTTTGACACGTCGCTCTACGACCTTCATCTGTACAATTATGAGACGGGCGCGCATTCATTGGTGCTTCAGAACCCGGGCGACGTGACCAGCTATCTGTTTGATCACAGCGGCGCGCTGCGCATGGTGACCCGCAGGGACGAGAAGGCGGGGAGCCACGTTTGGCTGAAGCAGAAAAGCACGGGCGGCACGCGGTTTGACGAAGCAGACTGGCGGCAGATATTCAGCTGGGATTATGAAGATGCCGATACAAGC
>CAZNVX010000397.1:0-3195 GCA_964576225.1 uncultured Christensenellaceae bacterium | reverse complement strand
ATTGAGAGCATTCAAGCAATTGTCCGTGATATGACGGATGATGAAGCGACAATCTGTATGGTGGAAAGCAACTATCAGCGTGAAAGCGTCCTCCCAAGTGAGAGGGCGTTTTCTTATAAGATGCAGCTTGAGGCCATGAAACGAATAGCGGGCAGGCCGCCGCAAAATAATTCTGTCCAAGTTGGACATAATTTTCGCGGCACCACTTCAAGAGCTGAATTGGCGGCTGAATCAGGCAAAAGCTCCACGCAGATACAGCGGTTTATCCGACTTACAGAGCTTATTCCGCCACTGCTAAAGATGGTGGATGAAAAGGAGATCGCGCTCAATCCGGCGGTGGCGCTGTCTTACTTGGCCGGGAAAGAGCAAGAGGATTTGCTTGAGACAATGCAGAGCGAGGAACGAACGCCATCGCTCTCACAGGCGATGCGCATGAAGGCGCTAAGCCAAGAGGGCAAGCTCGATATGGATGCCATCTTCAAGGTGATGACTGAGGAAAAAGCAAATCAGAAAGAACAGATAAAGCTTCCGAAAGAGAAAATCGGGAGCTTTTTTCCTAAGAGCTATTCCATTAAGCAAATGGAAGACACGATTATGAAGCTGCTCACTGACTGGCAGCGCAAGCGAGAACGGGATAAAAGTCTGGAGAGATAGTTTGTTTTCCCGGCTGGTTAAGGGCGTTGGTATACACATACCGACGCCCTTTTTGCATTTAAGGAGGCAGAGCATGAGCAAAGAGAAAAAGGACGAAGTCACCATTATTATTAAGCGCGAATTTATTGGTGACAGACCCATAAGCGAGGTCTTATTACCTATCATTATTGAGGAAATTAAAAAGCAAATGAAAGACGGCACCTTTGGAAAAACACATTGAGTACTTTAACATAGTTCCTGTAAGCATGGTCTACGGATACATTATGTTTGAGCAACGAGGAGGAAAATGAAATGGCGAATACGGAAAGAATATTTAGAGTGGCATTATACTGCCGTCTTTCAAAAGATGATGGCGTTGAGTGTGAAAGCGGAAGCATATCCACTCAAAAGGATATCCTTACCCAATTTGTCCGAGACAAAGGTTGGCATGTTGTCAAAACATATGTTGATGATGGTTATACAGGAACCAATTTTGATCGCCCTGGCTTTCAAGAAATGATTAAGGCTATTAAGGATGGGCAGATAGATTGTGTGATTACAAAGGACTTATCGCGATTAGGTAGAAACTATCTTGACTGCGGTATTTACCTTGAAGTGTTTTTCCCTGAGCATGGTGTTCGATATATTGCTGTGAATGATGGCGTTGATACACTCAACAATAGCGCAATGGATATTACCCCATTTAAGAACATACTTAACGAAATGTATTCAAAAGATCAATCAGTAAAAACAAAAACGGCATTAAGATCAAGGTTTTCACAAGGTAAATTTACTGGTACATCTGCCCCATATGGATATCTTAAAGACCCCAGTGACCATAATCGTTTGATAATTGATGAAAAGGCAGCACCCGTTGTAAGAAAGATGTTTGAACTTGCAAAAGGCGGTTGGGGTATTTCGCGTATTCGTAGGTATTTGACAGAGCAGAGAATAATGCGTCCTGCGGCCATGGCCATTGAGAACGGCGTTAATTATGATAGATGCTTTGAAGCCGATCCGGAACGCAAATATTTCTGGAGTGAGAATTCTGTTAGGCAAGTACTGAGAAGCCCAACATATGCGGGCCATTTGACAGCGTACAAGCGTCCATGCGTATCCATGAAAATTAAAAAGCGTCCTTCACGTTTGCCCGAAGAATGGGAAATCATCAAGAACACACATGAGGCTATTGTTTCTCAAGAGGATTTTGATTTAGTACAGCGACTTATGACTTGTCGCAGAGACAAAAAGAATACCAGCGGATATGACAATGTTTTCGCCGGAATTGTGAAATGTTCTGATTGTGGGTACGCTTTACGCGGCACTGTAGCTCATAGAACAAAATCACAATTCCCAATTGAAAACATCGACTACTACTGTGCAAATTACATGAGATATGGCACTGATGTTTGTACCAAACATAGACTGTCTGCTCGTCAGCTGCATCAGATTGTTTTGGACGATATAAACCAATTTGCTCGAATGGCTCAGGATGATGAAAAGATGATTAGAAAGATTCAAAAACAATTAAGCGACTCTACTGCATCTGATTATAAAGATAAAGAACGCGAACACCGTAAGATGAAAAAGAGACTTGCTGAGCTTGATAAATTGTTCGCGGCTCTTTATGAAGATAAAGTCATGAAGAAGATAACAGAGAGAAATTATGAGTTGATGTCTAAGCGGTATGAGCTTGAGCAATTGGATCTTGAAAAGCAAATCTCTGAGATAGGAGCCATAATTACAAGCAAAGAAGAAAATGATCAAAATGCATATGACTTTGTAAAGCTGATGAAGCAATTTGTTGGATTAAGAGAGCTCTCAGCTGCTATGGTCAATACTTTGATTGATAGAATAACAGTTGGAGAGTCTAAACCGAATAAAGATGGCAATAAGGTTCAGGAGATTAAGATATACTATCGTTTTGTTGGATATATTGGGTATGAAGCCTAGTTCTTACCCTTATCCTTAAAAAGTTTCTCTAAGCACGTCCTTCGGATATTGAGCAACGCGAAGGCCGGATTATCCGTCAGGGCAATGACAATGAACAGGTACATGTATTTAGGTACGTCACCGAGAACACATTCGACTCGTATATGTGGCAAACCATTGAGAATAAGCAGAAGTTCATCTCACAGATCATGACCAGCAAGAGCCCGGTTCGAAGTTGCGAGGATATAGACGAAACGGCGCTCTCCTACGCCGAGGTCAAAGCCTTGGCCACCGGGAACCCATATATCAAGGAGAAGATGGACCTCGATATTCAGGTGGCACGGCTGAAGCTGCTGAAGGCAAGCCACTTAAGCCAGCGGTACGCGATGGAGGATAACCTGCAAAAGTATTTCCCTTCACAGATACGGCAGACCGAAGAACGAATCCGTGGATATGAGCAGGACATCGCCCACTTAAACGAGTTTGCGTTGGAGGATGGTCAGAAGTTTTCGCCCATGACAATAGGGGGTAATCAGTATGACGAAAAGGAACTCGCTGGTAAGGCGCTGCTGGAAGCGTGCAAAGCTAAGACCTCGCCAGAGCCTGCAGCGGTTGGAGAATATCGCGGTT
>CAZNVX010000396.1:0-3201 GCA_964576225.1 uncultured Christensenellaceae bacterium | reverse complement strand
CGACAGGTTTATCCTCATCAAATGCTAAAAGAGATAAAAGCGGCTGAGCGGTTGGTTCGGCCAATAGCTTCTCAGTCAAATCGGCCTCGTCTACTTCTCCAAAGGCGTGTTTTTCGATGAGATAAATCGTTTCGTTGTCTGCTTTAGTTGTTTCTCGAATCGTTAGTTTCATTATTTTGCTCTCCTCATATAAATGGATTTTTTAGCTGAATGAAGAGCAAATCACCGATAATAAACACAAGTTAGTCAAACAAGAGCCTCCTTTGTTTTGATAGCTCCATTATAAAAGAGACCGGTTACAACTACAAGTGACGGTAAAGCTTCTGCTTGATTGCCTAGGAAAAGTTCAAAAATAGCTTGACTCTTCCTTTGGGTAAGCCTTCATAATGAAGTAAGTCAGGAAAGGAGATGAACGATGAATAATTTAGTCAAAATCAGAGAGGTATCCAGTAAATACAATATTACTGCGCGTGCGCTGCGTTATTATGAAGATATGGGTATCCTGAATAGTACTCGCAGCGAGGGGTCCACGTATCGGATGTACGACGAAGAAGCCGTTCGACGGATCGAACAGATTCTTATTTTACGCAAATTGAACATCAGCATAAAGGACATCCAGCGGATTTTCAAAGCTTCCGGCTCGGATGTTGTGCTGGAGGTTTTAGGTAGAAAGGTCAACGCGATTGACGATGAGGTCTCTTTGCTGAATGAACTGAAAGGTATTGTGCTTGATTTTATCGAGGAAATAGAAAAAATGAATTTTTCGGATAATGCCGATATCAAGCAGCTCTATAACAAGGCCAAGGACATCGAGACACAGATTGTCAATGTAGACTATATTGGCAAACCAGCAAATATCAATCGTTTGATCGAGATCACGGATAAATTGGATAAGAAGGTTCCCGATGTGATGGTGATCAGAATTCCATCCTTTAGGGCAGTCACCTCTGGCGAACGCACCTTTGAAGAGATCTTCAAAAAAGGCGGCTATATGTTTCAGCTGTGGCAGCATTTTCCGCTGTATCGTCCAGTTATTTTTGACTGTTTGGACTTTATGCTGGTAAATGAAGACAAAGCCACTATGATATGCGCGGTTAAAGAAGGCGTCAGTGAAGCCGATGTGAGCCCGCTTGAGCTGATTGATTTTCCAGGTGGTCTGTATGCGATGGCCGTCAGTATTGACGAAGACGATGAGAGCATCCAGAAAGTCCAAGACAAAATTTTTCAGTGGGTAGAAGGAACAAACTTTGAAGTGGATAAAGCCCGCAATTTTATGTTCAATATGCCTTATTTGGACGAAGAAAATGCGTACCAAAAGGACATCGAGAAAGGTCTGGGCTATCGCCAAATGCAACGCTATGTTCCGATAAGATTGAAGGACGGGCTGTAGAATCTTCCTGTAGCGGGTCATCTGATCCAGATCAATCAAGCTGAGAGTAATCAGGGACACGTTGAATCCAAGCATAGCTAAAAAGCTGCTAAATAGACAATTCAAGAGTGTTCCTCCAAATGTAGTAGGTAAAAGGTTCATCAAACATACCGTCGCTTTCTAACATATTTTCACACCCCCTGAGACCGTGATCGCAGGGGGGGATTGTTTTGCTTCCTACGCATGAATGACAGGATTTAATTGTGAAGGGTTATTCTCGTGGTGTGCTCTCTGGCGCTTCTTTGTTTCGAGTTCGATTCTTGATTTTTTGAATCCAGCGAAACAGTCCTTTGCCTTCCTTAGTGCTCTGTACTTCAGTGTCAGGAATTTGCTCTATATTTGACTCTGCTTCATCGCCAATAATTTGCTTGTCATTGATTGGCGGAAGGGCCTCATGGTTGATCGTGATAGAGTTCGAGGTATCTACCGTTTCAATGTGTTCATACTGACGTTCACGTGCTTGGCTTAAGACAGGGATGCTAGGTCTAGGTCGCAACAACTTGGTTGGCAGGGTTTCTTTTACTTTGTCAGATTCATCAGTGACTTCAAAAGAGCAAACCTTTTTACGGGTGGCGTCCTTCATTTTTTCTGCTTCAGGTTGTGTTTCTTCGTGGTCATGCTCTAAATCAAAAATCATGGTTTCAATCGTGGTGACGAACTTCGCCGATAAGACGGAATCAAATAGTTTTACGCCATCTTGTTCAAAAAGGTCGAGTGTCGTTAATAGTTCGCAAGCTTCTTTGATTTCTTCTGCCGGCAAGCTGGTGTCCACACCTTTGTAGCGCCAGTTGTGCTTGCCACCGTTATTCTTCGTAAATAATGCAACTAAATCTGTCGTTTCGGTTCTCATCGAATCCTTCCTTTCTTGTTTTTATGCGTAGGGTGTTTTATCTCAGGTCTCCGTCGTTTCTTCTGGACGGACAGCCGAAATGAGTGAACGAACAGCAGAGACGACTTTCTTGCCAAAGTTTCTTATGGGAAAGACTCTTAAGGTTAGTCGTTTCCACTCAGATTCCATGAAGTAATCTTTGAAATAATAGAAGAAGCGTTTCATCGTACGTGTGGCTTTGGTATTCATAAACAGGTAGCGGACAAGATCCTCTAGAATGTGGGCGAACTCTTGCGCGCCAAGCTTGAAGCGTACGCGTAAGGCTAAGATATACTTGATGGTTAAACTACTATTTTGTGTTTCTTGGTAATACTCCATGATGCGTTTTTCTAGTGTTTCTGGTTTTAGTGAGAATGTTTGATTGTATGTCAAAAGCTGTTCATTCATTAGGGTTTCCTCCTCGTGGGTGTGTTATATGATCGTTCAGTGTTTTTCTATTTGAGAAAAGGAAGCAGCGTCCTGCATAGCCTTATTATTTTTGTTAACTACACGATACGAGATTTAGCAAAAAGATGCGAATCGCAAAATAACCGTTACCCCCCTCAATTTGACACGTTTTAGGGTGAAAAGTGGCTTTTTTACCCCGAAAATGGTTATTTTAGGGGGGGTAAGTGTCAAATTGCGATTTGAAATGATTTTCAATTTAGAGTATAATTAAAGTTTTTGTTCAATTAGAATGTTTAGGTCTTAGAAACATTGAAAGACTGTTTGAATCACTCGAAGTTGAGGGGCTAATTCTAAGTTGTCGCTTGATATGATTGATCGAAAAGGAGTATGAGTATAGTCGAGGGTTTAGGTAAAAGGTATTTCTATTCATTCGATTAAAACCCCATGAGTCTTTCCTTTGACAGTAATCGCTATCTATGGTAATTTTTTAACTATT
>CAZNVX010000395.1:0-3204 GCA_964576225.1 uncultured Christensenellaceae bacterium | reverse complement strand
CGCTGGTGACAGCGATTCAATCAGCCGACACTGGCGGTGATGCAGCAAAACAGCTGTGCGTGCTGCACAAACAGTGGCTTATGTGCAGTTGGGACAGTTACAGCGTGGAAGCGCACAGAAGCCTTGCGCAGATGTATGTGGATGATGCGCGCTTCTCGGCTTATTATGACAATGTGGCGCCGGGAGCTGCGGTGTTTTTGCGGGATGCACTGCTGCATTTTCTGGCAGCGGATTAAAGGTTTTCACCTTTTGAGTAAAAGGCCGGACGCAAACTGACATGTTGTCCGGTTTTTTATTCACCATGCCTGACGCATAGACAGATAAGAGCCTTCGACAAATGCATGTGATGAGGGGTCTTCGCATACATTGAGACGGATAGAGCACCACGCGATGAGCCGCCAATGAAAACGTCTGTGGTCACAGGTGTAAAACTGGTGTATAGTAAATCATATGGAAGGCTATGATGTGGTGTCGCTGGGGATCGCCGTGATGGATATTGTCACGGCCCCGGTGGACAGAACGCTTTTTGATCGAGACAAGACGCCGGTGGGGTGTATCCTTCTTGCGCCGGGCGGCGACGCGGCCAATCAGGCGGCGGACCTGGCTCGGCTGGGGCGTCGCGTGACCCTGTGCTGCCGTTTGGGCGACGATGCACTGGGCCGCCAGTTCACAGCGGAGCTGGCAGCGTGCGGCGTGGATCTGTCGCATATCGCCGTATCGGCTGACTCCGTGACCAGCGCCGCCATTGCCCTGGTGTCTGCTGATGGCCAGCGCAGCATACTGCATCGCCGCGGCAATAACTACGACTTCTGCATGAATGATGTGGATTTGAATGTCATCGCAGCCGCCCGCGCGCTGTCGGTGGGCAGTCTGTACGGTTGTCCCAAACTGGAAGAAGACGGCCTGGCAGTGATACTGGAGCATGCGAAACACCACGGTCTGATGACGTTCGCGGATATGGCCTCAGACAAGAAGGGGCAAAAGCTGGCCGGTCTGCGGCCTTTTCTGCCCAATATCGATTGGTTTTTACCCAGTGAAACAGAGAGCCGTCATTTAACAGATGGGCTTGGCTGCGAGGACGCAGCGCAGGCTTTTCTGGATTTGGGCGCAAAAAATGTGGTTATTAAGCTGGGTGAACGCGGCGCATACGCCCGCTGCCGGGACTATATTGGCTATGTGCCGGCGTTTGCCGTGGACCCATGCGATACCACCGGATCAGGTGATGCGTTCTGTGCCGGTCTTATTCACTGCCTGATTGACGGAAAAAGCATACAAGAGGCACTCCGCTTTGCCTGCGCGTGCGGCGCCTTCAATGCATTGTATCTGGGCGCGGCGACAGCGCCGTTCAGCCAAAAGGCGATAGAAGAATTGATTAAGTCGGGCTTCCATCCGGCGGTCTGTTAAGGAGATAGAATGGAAAGAGGAAGCGGTATTCTGCTGGCGTTGTCATCTCTGCCGGGTGCATACGGAATCGGCACGATGGGTCAGGAGGCACGCGATTTTGTGGATAGGCTGGCAGCAAGCGGGCAGAAGTACTGGCAGATACTGCCCTTATCACCGACGGGATTCGCGGATTCTCCTTATCAATCTATCAGTGCGTTTGCGGGCAGCCCATACTACATCGACCTGCCTGATCTGCTTGCAGAAGATATGCTGCCTCCTGACGGCCTGGGCATATATGAGAAACTATTTTGCAACAGCGATGACGCCGTGGATTATTATGCCCAGTACAACGGCAAGCCAAATGTTTTGCTGCTGGCTTACCGTTACTGCGGCGGCCGAATGATGGCAAAAACGAACAGTTTTGCACAGCAGCACGCCGGGTGGATTCACGATTATGCGCTATATATGGCGCTGAAAACCACCTATGATATGAAGCCTTACTGGGAATGGCCGGAGCCGCTGGCACAGCGCGATAAATCCGCATTGAATATCGCTGCCCATCGCCTCAAGGAGCAAATCGATTATCACATTTTTGTGCAGTACGTATTCTTCAGGCAATGGAAAGCCCTTCGCCATTATGCACATGAAAAAGGCGTTCGCATCATCGGCGACATGCCGATCTATATCGCGGCGGACAGTGCGGACGCGTGGGCGGGAAGGGAGATGCTGGACAGCCAGGGGTGCATGGCCGGCTGCCCGCCGGATTACTTCAGCCCGGTCGGCCAGCTATGGGGCAACCCTGTATATGACTGGGACTCGCTGAAGAAAACGGGTTATGCCTGGTGGACCCGCCGCATAGCCCATCAGCTATCGCTGTTTGATTATCTGCGGATCGACCATTTTCGCGGCTTCGAGTCTTACTATGCCATACCTCAAGGAGCGCTGACTGCAGAAGATGGGCAATGGGTGAAAGGGCCCGGCATCAGCTTTTTCCGAGATATTGAAAAGCGGCTGGGCGTCTTGCCGTTGATAGCGGAGGATCTGGGCTTTTTGACGCCGGAGGTATTTGAATTGCTGCAGCAAACCGGCTATCCGGGCAATAAGGTGCTGCATTTTGCATTCGATCCGGCAGGCGACAGCATCTACCTGCCTCATCGGTACGAGAGAAACTGCGTCGTTTACACAGGCACGCACGACAACGACACCACACAGGGCTGGTATTCGGCGCTGGGCGAGAGTGAAAAGGCCTTTTTGGGTGAGTATCTGAACGGTGTACAGCCGGAGAATATCCACTGGCAGCTGATTCGGCTGGCAATGGCCTCAGTGGCAGATGTCTGCATCATTCCGATGCAGGATGTGCTTGGTTTGCCGGCATCCGCGCGTATGAACAAGCCGCAGACGACACAGGGCAACTGGCGATGGCGGCTCCGGCGTGGCCAGTTCTGTGATGACGCCGCCGAAACCCTGGCCCGGTTAACAAAACTGTTTGGCCGTTCCGATGGATGAAGAGTTAAAGCTCATGCACATTTTTACCTTCCATTGAACGGTAAATGAAGGGAAAAGCTTGGCTATGGTCGAATATTAAAATTGAACGCAGGTCGAAAGAGGGAGCGAACGGGCCAGGTGCCGTTGGGGAGCGAGAAGGTTGGGTTTCGGCATGAATGACTTTTCCAGGTACATCAACACGGACGAAATCTATCTGTTTAATACCGGCGAAGCGCAGCAGGCCTATGCCAGCTTTGGTTGTCATTTCATTCAGGAACTGAATGTGCACCGCTTTTTGCTATGGGCGCCCAACGCTCAGTCAGTCAGCGTTGTCGG
>CAZNVX010000394.1:0-3217 GCA_964576225.1 uncultured Christensenellaceae bacterium | reverse complement strand
CTTTGTAAGGGCTATAACACCACCCTTGGAGGCTGCATAGTTTGCCTGCCCTGCGTTGCCGGTGACACCGACTACCGATGTGATATTGACAATCCGGCCGCGGCGCGCACGTGCCATATAAGACACTGCCTCGCGCGAGCAGTAAAAACAGCTGTCAAGATTGGCTCTGAGCACGCGGTGATACTGTTCATCCGTCATGCGCATAATCAGACCATCGTCTGTGACGCCGGCGTTATTTACAACCGCGTCCAGGCTCCCCAGCTCATCAATACACGTTTGCACAAGCCTTTTGCATTCTACAGGGTCCGACAGATCCGCGCAAACGGCCACAGCCCGCCGGCCCAGCGATTCAACCTCCCGGCAGACCTCTGCCGCCTTTTCGGCACCGCTGCGATAATGCACAGCCACATCAAACCCGTCACGGGCAAGACGGACACATACCGCTTGCCCGATTCCACCTGAACCCCCTGTCACCAGAGCGACTCTGTTCATTCTTTTTCCCCCTCGCAATCGCGCAGATATGCGTCAAGCGTTGCCACATCACGCACAGATTTCACGGACGCTTCTTTGCCTGCGCGCCGTTTTAACAGCTTGGCCAGCACATTGCCCGGTCCGATTTCCACAAACCGGGTAACTTTGTTTGCCAGCATGTGCTCCACACAGTCATGCCACCTCACGCGAGATCGCATTTGCTGGCATAAAAGCGTCCGAATGTCCGCATTATGCGGATATGGAGCCCCCAGCGCGTTGGTGTAAACCGTCCCATTCATCGGTCCAAGCCGCATTGTCCGCATCTCGGCGAGAAACTGTTCGGCAGCATCAGCCAGCAGCGGGCAGTGAGACGGCCCTTTGACGTCAAGCAGTGTGACCATTTTAGCACCCGACTCTTCCAGCGTTGTCTTGAGCGATAAAAGATCCTCCATACCGCCTGCCAGCACTGTCTGAAGCGCTGACAGATGATTGGCAAGATACACGTTCGGATATGCGTCAATAAAAGGCTCCAGCTGATCCGCGGTATAACCGATGACTGAGAGCATGCCGCCATTTCCCGGAGCAAAAGCGCCGTCCATAATCGCGCCCCGCCGGCGCACCAGCGCAGCGCCCTGTGCGGGCTCCATCACGCCGGCAGCGCACAACGCGCTGTACTCGCCCAGCGAAAGCCCTGCAAAAACGTCTGCCGTGACGCCGGCCTCCTGCAGCACGCGCAACAGTGAAACGGTATGCGTGAAAATCGCAGGCTGTATCGTCTCACTGCCGTCCATCCCTCTTCCTTCAAAGCATGCCGATTTCAAATCCATCTCTGCGGCTGCCGCGCAATGGTCAAATGTCTGACGGTAAATAATTGAATGATCGTATAAGTCCGCTCCCATACCGGGCGCCTGTGCACCCTGTCCGGGAAACAAAAAAGCCGTCTTCACTGATCCACCTCCAACAGTCCGGCTGCATTCTGCAGCACACTTTTGATCCGCTCCGCGTGGAACAATTCGCGTACAATCTCCGCTGCCGGCTGAATGCGGTCCAGCATACACGCGCACTGACCGGCCATGAACGAACCTGTCTCCTGATCGCCGGTCAGCACCGCACGCTGCAGCGAGCCCTCCGCCAGCTTCTCGAGCTTTTCAGCACCGTTCTCTTCGTACTCCACGCTAGCCAGCTCTCTGGCCAGCGGGCTTTTGAGTATCCGAACCGGATGTCCTGTGATGCGGCCTGTTACCTTGCTGTCGATATCACGCGCTTTGACCACACGCTCCTTGTAATTCTGGTGGGCGATGCACTCCTGCGCGAGTATGAACCGGGTTCCCACCTGCACACCCTTAGCGCCGAGACAAAATGCCGCTGCGACTGTATCGGCATCGAAAACGCCGCCTGCAGCCACCACAGGAATTTTAACGCTGCGCGCAATGACCGGCCACAGCACCATAGAAGTGAGCTCGCCTATGTGGCCGCCCGCTTCACAGCCTTCCGCAATCACAAAATCCACACCCATGCGTTCCATTCTGATCGCAAGAGCGCGGCTCGCCACCACCGGCGCGACGATGCTTCCCGCAGCCTTCCACAGCTTCACATACTCTGACGGATTGCCGGCGCCGGTGATAACCACGGGCACGTGCATATCTGCCGCCAGCTTTGCCACCGGCTTCACATATGGGCTCAGCAGCATCACATTAAGCCCAAACGGTCTGTCAGTCCTTTTGCGCACCAGATTGATTTGCGCCTCCACCCAGTCAGGCGGTGCGTTGCCCGCTGCTATAACACCAAGACCGCCCGCTTCGGATACAGCGGCGGCTAGGCTCGCATCGGAAACCCATGCCATACCGCCCTGTATCAGCGGGTATTCAGTGCCTGTCAGCGCGCAAATGCTGCCGCAAAACCTCATTCTTTCTTCCCGTCGAGATAGGCGATCAGCGCACCGACTGTGTGGATGTCTTTAACCTCTTCGTTGGGAATCTTGATGCCTGTCTGTTTCTCAAGATCAATAAGCATTTCCACCATGTCAAGCGAGTCCATCGAGAAATCCTCGACAAACCGGCTTTCCGGTGTGATCTCGTCACGTTCCAGCTCAAGCTGCTCCATCAGGTTTTTGATAATGAGTTCTTCCATTTTAGTTCTCCTCCTTATATGAAATTGTCCAATCAACCACGATTCCGCCGCAGGTCAGCCCGGCTCCAAAGGCAACCAGGGCAACCCTGTCTCCCTTTTTCAGCCAGCCCTTTTTGCATGCGTCATATATGGCGATTGGTATGGTAGCGGATGAAGTGTTTGCATATTCCGCAATATTCAAAAAGAATTGGTCGGCATTAAAATCCAGCCTTCTTTTTAAATAATCAATAATTTTTTCGTTCGCCTGATGCGGTATGATCTTGGTGAACGGCTTATCCCCGCACATGGCAAGCAGCTGCTGCAGCACATCTCCCGCCGCACTCACTGCATAAGAAAAGACCTCCCTGCCGTCCATATGGATGTATTCAGGCTTGATATCCTTTGCTTGCACATCATTAAACAGCGTTTTACGCTCTTCTCTCTTGCAGATAATAACATCGTCAAAATCGGGAGAGCCCCCAAGCACCGGAAAATGCAGCCGGGGCGTGTCGCTTTTTTTCAGAACCACAGCGCCGGCTCCATCACCAAACAGCACGCACGTTGTGCGGTCCGACCAGTCAACGTAGTTGGAAAGAGTCTCCGACGAAATCACAAGCGCGGCTTCTAAATGAAGCGA
>CAZNVX010000393.1:0-3219 GCA_964576225.1 uncultured Christensenellaceae bacterium | reverse complement strand
GCGTGTCCACGCGCTTGGAATCTATATCAGCAAAAGGCTCGGCATCACCGAAAAGCGCCGCGCACGCAGACCGTGAGGAAAGATATTCCGCCGCTTCCGCCGCATACGCGCTGTAACCCGGCACAAGCGCAATCGTCCGGCACTCACCAAAACCGGTGAGCCGCCGGATAACCTCCAGCACTATTCTTTTGATAAGCTCCTTGAGCTGATTCTCGTCCAAACCTTACTCCGTTGCGAAGATGTAAACCCTTACGTCTTTACAGAAATCCCACATTTGCTCCGCTGCCTACCTGATGATTTCCAGCAGATCCCCATTGGTGAGCAATGCCGCGTTGGCTTCATCGGTATCAAGATGCACCTCCAAGCTGTGCCCGTCACCGCTGCGCACCACCACATTGCCGAATATTGTTTCCCTTGTTCCGCCCTTTTTTACCGAGACGATCTGGCCGTCCTTCAAACCATACGCCGCTGCTTCTTCTTTGGATATGTGCATATGCCGCGCAGCAATGATAACGCCCTGCGGCAGATCCACGCTGCCTCTCGGCCCCGCCAGCTTTGCGCCAGGCGTCTCCGCCGCGCCCGACATGCGCACCACCTGCTTAAAGCCCAGCTTGATGGCATCCGTTACAGACACTTCTATCTGCGTTTCCTTACGTGCCGGGCCCAGCACACGCACGCCTTTTATGCTGCCGCGCGGCCCGACGATGTCCACCTTCTCTTCGGCGGCAAACTGACCCGGCTGAGAGAGAGGCCTCATCGGTTTTAGTGAATACCCGTCGCCAAACAGCACCGCGACATCTTTTTCGCTCAAATGAATATGGCGCGCCGACGCGGCTGCCGGCACATAGTATTCCCCCGATGCCGCCGCACGCATGCATACAGCCAGTGTCACCGCCCGTTGTACAGAGCCCTTATCCATCGCTTCAATCCCTTTCCATCGCTGTCAGACGAAAACACAAGCCGCAACCGCATGCCTCCTGGCACAACTTGTATTGCCACTTGTATCAATTGTATCTGACATTTACTCTATTCGACGTGTATGCCAAAAACCCTTTATATTTTTTCTCTTTTTATTAAAATAAACCGGCGTCAGCCTATTCAGAGAAATTGAACAAGGACCTCAGGACGCGGCGCTTCTGCCGCACGAAACGCCACTAATCACCTATCATTCACGTTCGTAGTCCACCGCGACGGAAGACTCAACGATGCTGTGCATAAACTGCCGCACCGGTTGGTGCAGCTCATGCGCGTCATATACCTTGTAATCGTCCAAGTGATCACAATCCACGATCAGTATGATATCGTACGAGCGCGGGCTTTTCAGGCTGTCGAGCCCCACCTCGATGGTCCTGACCTCAGCTATCGCTGCCAGTGACTCAAGCCTCTGTTTGGCCTCCGCCGCCTTGTCCTTCTCCTCCGGTCTCAAGCGAAAACACACCACATGCCTGAACATACAACTCTCCTCTGCTCTATTTTTTACGTATATCCACCAGCTTCGACGGATCGATACGGGCTTCGGCAAACGTGGCCATGTTTTGCAGCACCGCTGCGGCGGCATCCAGCACCCCAAACATCAGCGGACAGCCGCTGCCCTCGCCCAGCCGCATATCAAGATGCAGCGGCGCTTCGAGCCCCAGCGCGTCCATCGCGATGCCGAATCCCGGCTCCGCGCTGTGGTGCGATGCAAACATGTATTCCGTGACAAGCGGATTCAATCGGCTGGCCGCCAGCGCCGCCACTGCCGAGATAAACCCGTCGATCACAACGGCCATCTGCTTGTACGCCGCGCCGAGAAAGAAGCCCGTCATCGCGGCGATGTCAAAGCCGCCAAGGCTGGCGATAATGTCCAGTGCATTTTCCGAATCCGGCGCGTTGTGCGCGATGGCGCGCCGAACGATCTCGCGTTTTTTGTCCAGCTGCTCATCTGTCAGACCGGCGCCGCGCCCCACAGCCTCCTCCGACTCCGCCCCGGTTAGCGCGCACAGCACCGCCGCGGACGTCGTGGTGTTGCAGATGCCCATCTCGCCGCACCCCACCAGCCGGTAGCCCTTGTCCCACAGCGCCTCTGCCGCGTCCATCCCATGCACGATGGCCTTGATGGCCTGGCCAATGTCCATCGCCGGCCCTTTGGCTATGCTGCGCGTCCCGTCGCCCACACGCCTGTCTTCAACGCCCTTGTGCCCCGCGAAGCCGCGTATGCCCATGTCGTAGACAAACACGTCCGCGCCCGCGCAGGCCGCCAGCACGCCCACGCCCGTGATGCCCTTGGTCATGTTCACCGCCTGCATCGCCGTCACGCTCTGCGGCACAGGCGAGATGCCCTCGTCCCACACACCGTTGTCCGCTGCGAACACAGCGATGGCTTTTTTCAGCGTCGGCAGGCTTGTTTTGCCGAATATACCGGCCAGCCGCACGGCGTATTTCTCAAGCATCCCCAGGCTGCCGATGGGCTTGACGAGGCCGTCCACGCGCTCGCGTGCTTTATCGGCAGCGGCAGCTGATATTTGCTTGATATTGATGATCCTTTTCACGGATTAATCTCCTTTAGGTTTTCTCCATTTTACACTGCGCCTTGGGCGATGACAACGCTTTTTATCTTGCTGACCTGCGGATTAGCTGGTTTGTTATTCTAATCGCGGTGAAACTATTTGCATATCGCCCCGGTAATGCTATAATTGTGAATTGGAATGCACCATTCGACAATAACTTTTGAAGGGGAGCCAGGACGTGTATAAAATACTTGAAAAGAAGACGCTGAGCGAACAGGTCAAGCTCATGGTGATCGATGCCCCGCTGGTTGCCAAAAAGGCGCAGCCCGGGCAGTTCATCATACTGCGCGTCGACGAGCAGGGCGAGCGCATACCGCTTACCATTGCCGATTACGACTCAATAGCGGGCACGGTGACCATCATATTCCAGGAGGTGGGCAAAACGACGCTGCATTTGGGAACACTGAACGCGGGCGATTATTTGCAGGATTTCGTGGGGCCTCTTGGAACACCGTCGCATTTTGACGCCGGTATAAAAAAAGCCGCGGTGATCGGCGGCGGTCTGGGCACCGCCATCGCATACCCGCAGGCCAAGAAGCTGCATGCGCTGGGCGTCAGCGTCACCAGCATTATCGGCTTTAGAAACGAGGACCTGATCATACTCGAGAAGGAAGTGGGCGCGGTATCCGATAAGCTGCTGGTGATGACGGACGACGGCAGCAACGGCCAC
>CAZNVX010000392.1:0-3271 GCA_964576225.1 uncultured Christensenellaceae bacterium | reverse complement strand
CCGATGATGATGCAGGTGGCCAGCGTCAGCTTGCACAGCGCCTTGGTCTCCGCCGCCTGCCTCTCCAGCGCGTCAATGCGCGCCGCGCTCCGCTCCAGCTGTGCGCTGTCCTGCCGGCCTTTTTTTCGCACATTCCGGACAGCCATCACCGCCGCGTTGATTGCGACCATGATCGCGCCCACCGCCACGCCTGTAATCACTGCTTCCATCGTTTTGCCCCCCTTGGTGTTTCGGGACGGCGGCCCCGTCATTTCAGGCCAGACCGCCGCCCCTTGTTTTACCCGATCAGCTTCGCCCACGTTTTGGGCCCCACGATGCCGTCCGCCGTCAGGCTGTTCTGCCTCTGATACGCCGTCACTGCCGCTTCGGTGACGGGGCCGTACACGCCGTCGATGCCGCCCGGGTTATGCCCGCTGTCCAGCAGCGCCGCCTGCACCGCCGTCACGTCCGCGCCAAACATATACGGCCTGCCGGTGTTCTTGAGCAGCCGGTAATAGCCGGACGTTCCTGCCGCGCCGCCAAAGCATTTAAGCCGCCCGAAGCGGTTCCAGCCCGTTTTGCCGATGCTCTCGCGCACCACGCCGTCGTCGCGCCCCTTGGCGTGCACCACCGTGCCATCGCCCATATACACGCCCACGTGATACATGCGGTTCTGCGCCGCGTATTTCTTAAACACCAGGTCTCCCGCCGCCAGCCCGGCTTTGTCGATCGCGTCGCATTCGTCAAAATAGAGCCCGTTGGCCGTTTTGTCTCTCTTCAGATACCCCTTGTCCATCAGGTGCTTCACCACCAGCCCGCTGCAGTCGTACGCGCACAGGCTTCTGTAGCCCGCGGCGAGCCGCTTTTTCCATAGCGCAATCGCGCGATTGTAGTTGGCCGCCTTGTTATGCTCACGGTGCTTGATCCAGCTTTCCGTGATCTGTGGTCCCGTCTGCCCCTGCGCGCCCAGCACATAGATAGAGCCGTTTTCCACCTGCGCCGCCGCAAACGCACACAAAGCGTCCGCCGCTGTGCTGACCTCGCTCCATTCGCCTTCATCCAGCAGTGCCGCCGCGTCCGCCGGCTTCACCAGCCCGATGATATATGCGATAACCGTTCCCGCCGCCGTGTTGCCCAGCTCAAGCACCTGTTCGCCCCGCTGCAGCGCCCCGATGCGGCTTTGCCCGTCCGCCGAATACACCGTAATCTCTCTTGCCGCCGTTTTCATTTGTGACCTCCTTAAAATACCGTTTTGTTGATGCCGCCCTGTGCAGGGGCGATTTTCGCGCCCTTCACCGTTTTGAACCCGAGGCCCGGCACCATCACCTTCATCGACACCGCTCGTCTGAACACGCCGCCCGCTGCCGGACGCAGATGCATCGGCAGCCCCACCATCACCGCAGGCGTCGGAGCCGACCACGCGCTCAGCACCCCGAGCGCGTCCCTTGCGCGCACGCGGAACTGATATGCCGCGCCGGGCGTCCATGTGCCCGAAGCCGTGCTGATGTCCACATGCCGCGCCGTCACCGTCGTCTGCGTCGCCAGAATCGTCTCGCTGCCGCTTAGCGCCGCCTCAAAGCGCGAAAGGTTGCCGTCCTCATCGCCGGTGCTGGCAAACGTGACGCGGATGGTCTCGCCCGGCGCGTAGCATGTCTTAGCCGTTGCCGCGCCCGTGGGCGTGGCCGGCAGCCGGTTTTTCCTCACCGACGCGCTCCATCCTGAATACACCGTGGCGGCATACGCCGATTTTGAGCCGACGCGCACCTGCACGTAAGTACCGCGCGCCCAGCCGCTCACCGTCGCCGCCGGTATGCTCAGCGACGTCGCGGCAGCCGATGCGCTCAGCGAGACCGCCGCGCTCCATGACGATCCGTTGCTCGATGTCCGATACTGCACATCATGGCCGTTCACCGGGTTGTTGACGCCGTTCGATCCCTTTGTCCAGCTGGCGCTCAGCGTCCCCTCAAACGGATGGGGCGACAGGCCTACGCCGGTCGGCGCAGTGGGCGCTGTGGGCGGCGTGTAGGTGACCAATAGCTGATGGCTTGAAGCATTTGTCGAAAACCTTTTGGCGTCGTTGCTGCCCGAGGTATTGTTCGGAACGCGCTCCATCTTAAAAATGTGTGCGCTGCTGTTGTTGGCAACGATCCACTGAACAAGCGAGGTGACGTTAAAGTCCCGGCTGCCTGCGCCGGTACCCGACAGGGAAACGCTCACGCCGGCTGCAGTGGTGTTGGTGGGCTGACTGTTCCATTTAAATGCGCCCCAGGGTCCATAGCGCAGAGATATCAGCATGCTCTGTGTCGCTGAATACCCGCCTGAAACCTGCGCTAGCCGAAGCACCGCGCTGGTCACCACCGAACCGGCCGCGATCTGTCCGTTTATGCTGTCAAAATTAAAAAAGCAATTGTTTGTTTTCGAGCCGTAACAACCACAGTCGCACGACGATGAATTGGTCTGGGAAGGATACTGGCTGTCAATTTCGCATATGTTCAGCCCAGTCTTGGTCAATTCTGCCATCTGCTCTCACATCCTTCTTTACACATACTGCACATAGATGGTGCCCGCGGGGTATGTGCCGGACGGCGGCGCGGCGGCCGTACCAAACATCACAGGCGCCAACTGCACCGGCGCGCACCCCTCAATGCGCAGCATCAAAGCGCCGTTCTCATGCGCCAGCTTATCTGCGGCGTCCGGTCCCAGCTCTGTGCGCCTTTTGAGCGTTAGTTGGCCCACCTCACCCAGCTTGGCCGCGTCAACCGCATTCGCCTGCAGCTTGGTGCCGGAGACCGAGCCATCCGCCAGCTTACCCTCTGTCACCGCCCCTTCGCCAAGCATGGACGATACCACGTCGCCATCGCCAATGATCTCTGAAATCGACAGCCCGCCTGATATCGCCTCGTTCACCTTTTCGTTTAGCGCTGCCAGCTGTGTCCATACCGTTCTTGCCGCCTCGCCGTCATAAGCCAGCTGGCCGATTGTGCCGCTGCCGATGCTTTGTGCGCCGCTTGTCTGGGCGTCCCGGCTTTCCAGCGCGTCCATCAGCGCATTCATCTGCACCTTAACCTGATCAAACAGCCGCTGAAACTGCTCCCGCGCGGCGTCCTCGCTCTCCGGCGTTGTGATAAAGGTCGTTTTGTTTTTCAGCCCGTCCTCGGGCGTATACCTCATTCTTGAGAAACCCATCTTCCTCACCCTTTTACCTTTCTGTTTCTGAAATACGTGACGCGCAGGCTGGAGAGCCCCACGCCGCGGTCGATCTCGCCGCCCCACACTTTTACCTGCAGATACG
>CAZNVX010000391.1:0-3275 GCA_964576225.1 uncultured Christensenellaceae bacterium | reverse complement strand
CAAGATCATTGCCGACACCGGCGTGAAGATAGACCTGGAGGACGACGGACGCGTGTTCATCCTGTCCGCCGACGAAGAAGCGGCTGACAAGGCGCGCGCCGCCATCGACGCCATCGTGAAGGATGTTGAGGTCGGCAACGTGTATCTCGGCAAGGTGGTCCGCATCATGAACTTCGGCGCGTTTGTGGAGCTGGCGCCCGGCAAGGACGGCCTGGTACACATATCCAAGCTTTCAAACGAGCATGTGGCAAAGGTGGAGGATGTCGTCAATATCGGCGACGAAATACTCGTGCGTGTCACGGAGATAGATCGGCAGGGGCGCGTGAACCTGACGCGAAAAGGACTGCTGCCTGAAGACAAGAAAAAGGGAGCCAAGCCGGAGAGCGTAAAGTCTGAAGAATAATTGATATTAAACCACGAAACCGTCTGGTGACAACCGGACGGTTTTTTCATGCAAAGTGAGTAATGATGGCGTTATCGGATTGTCAGCGGAGCAGGGACAGCACGTCCAGCGCCGCCGCCCCGGTTTGCACCATGATCGACGTGCCCGCCTGCAGCAGGACGCTGGCGCGCGTGCGGTCTGCCATGGCTTTGGCCATATCGATATCGCGGATACGGCTTTCGGCGTCCGTCAGATTTTCGGCCGCTGTATTCAGATAGTCAATGGTATGGGTAAGCCGGTTGGACACGGCGCCAAGCTGCGCCCGCGTGAGCGACACCCGGTTGATTGCGCCATCGGCCTGCCCAATTGCCGTTTCAGAGGTGCTTTGCGTTAATATGGTCAGGTCGTTGATGCCAAGCGCCTGGGTGTCCATACAATCGATGTTGAGGTACATCACGCTCTGGCCGTCTGCACCAACCAAGAAACGCAGCGCGGTGGCTGAGGCCGGCTGTCCGTCAGCGGCGGCAAGCGAGCCGTCAAGCAGCGCGATGCCGTTATAGCGTGTGTGGGCGGCGATATCGTCGACCTCGCGGATGAGCGCCTGGGCTTCCATGTTCAGCGCGTCGCGGTCGATAAAATCGTTGTTGGTATCGGAAGAAGACTGAAGCGCCAGCTCGCGTATCCGCGACAGAAGTGCGTGCAGCACGCTTAATACGCCTTCTGCGGTTTGAACCAGCGAGATAGCGTCCTCGGAGTTTTTGGCGGCCACACATAGCCCGCGCAGCTGCGCGCGCATTTTTTCGGAAATCGACAGACCTGCCGCGTCATCTCCCGCCCGGTTCACTCTCAGGCCGGAAGATAGCTGCGCTGTGAGCCGCGCCATATGAAGATTGTTGACAGCAAACATGCGGTGCATGCTTAGCGCGCTGATGCTGTACGACACTCTCATGAGTTGTCCTCCGGAGCAGATTTTTCGAAGGCATCCGTCACCACATTCCAACCCGTTTGACCCAAATGCGTATTTGTCAAACTCCAAAAGCCACACGCTTTTTGCTGTGGCTTCAAAGATGAATCGACTGAATATGCCTCCGATAATTATATCGGATGAACACAGCCAAATGTTTAGCATTTAATCACCAGCGGAAAAAAGCAGGTTGCGGCGCGCCTATGGGCTAATAAAACAGCCGCTGTCCGGAAACAGGCATATTTGCAGGCTGCTGCATATTTGCGGCGGGCTTACAATACTTATTATTATATCCAATTCGACTTTAAGGCGGTGTTGTTATGCGCATATTCGTCGTCAAGAAAAACACTCTGATACGGGCAGCGGTGTTTTTGCTGCTCATTATCGGAGCCATTGTGTATACACAGGTGGCGCTGTCTGACGCCATGCCCGTGTCGTCAATGTCAGAACCCATGCCCGTTTGCCGTGTGAAGACGGAAGAAAAGGCTGTGGCGCTGACAATCGACACGGCGTTCGGTGAGGCAGACTTCACTGAGCAGATACTTGGCGTGCTGGAAAACGAGAGCGCGCGCGCCACGTTTTTTGTGATGGGTCTGTGGGCGCAGGAAAACCCCGAAGCGCTCAATGCCATAATGAAGAGCGGCAATGAGATCGCAAGCCATTCGATGACACACAAACGGTATCCGGATATGAGCGCGGAAGAGATCGTTGCGGACGCAAACGCAGCGGCGAAGCTGTTGCCGGACAACGCGAACGCTGACATGCGTATCATTCGTATGCCTTTTGGCGCATTTGATACGGAAAGCATCACAACGCTGGAGAACGAAGGCTATATTCCCGTCAAATGGAGCCTTGACTCAAAGGACTGGAAGGGATACGACTCGGTCAGGATTTCAGACAACGTGCTGCGTGAGGTGAAGAGCGGCGACATCATCATGTTCCAGAACAACATGGCTGCCACGCCCGAAGCCCTCAGCGCCGTGATACTCGGATTGCGCGAACAGGGATTCAAGATTGTGACAGTGTCCGGCCTGTTGCTGGACGGCGATTCCATTGTGGATTCGACAGGCACGCAGCGTTACTTTGAGGACTGAGGAAGATTTTCGGGGAAAAAATATGCAGGAATCGACAAACAGCGTCAGCGTGGCAGGCCGTTTGAGCAAATTAGAGCTGTCGCATAAGATATACGGGGAAGCCTTTTACACGTTTTTGCTGGAATGCAGCCGTTTGAGCGATAAAGTGGATGTTCTGCCCGTGACGGTATCCGAACGGCTGCTGGAAAGGCATCCGCTTTGCGACGGCGCAGTGATCGGTGTGAAGGGACAGCTGCGCTCGTACAACAAGCTGGTGGACGGGCGGGCCCGGCTGTATCTGACGATATTTGCGCGTGAGCTTGAAGAGGAGCCGGAGACGGTTAATGCGATCGACCTTGTTGGCTTTGTGTGCAAGCCGCCGGTGTTCCGCGTGACGCCGTTTGGCCGGGAGATCACGGATATACTGATCGCGGTAAACCGGGCGTACAACAAATCGGACTATATACCCTGCATCGTATGGGGCCGGAACGCGCGGTATGCCGCCGGGTTTGAGGTGGGAGACAGGGTGTCGGTGAGCGGACGGGTGCAGTCCCGCGAGTATGAAAAGCAGCTGGAGGACGGCGCAAAGACGGTGCGGACGGCCTATGAGGTCTCCATTTCGAGATTGCAAAAAGAGACCGAATAACGCCCTTTTGCTGGGCATGGTATTGTGGTAAAATATAAAAATACACAATCCGCAGACCAAGACGTTCCATGCGGGAAAGGCCACTTTAGGGCGGCATGCGGTTTGCCGGATAACAAGTCATTATTTGTTTTTGGAGACAGCCATGAAATATTTGCGGGCCCGGAAAGACGGACAAGCTTTTGACGCCGCGCTGGATAACGGGCGTGTCAG
>CAZNVX010000390.1:0-3279 GCA_964576225.1 uncultured Christensenellaceae bacterium | reverse complement strand
TCAAACTGCTCTTTGGAAAAGTTCTTCGGCCGCACGCGCACCATCGGTATCTTCTCAAACGCCGGCACCAAGATATCCGCGTCCACGTTGATGGTCACGCTGTCGCTCGGTTTCAGCTCCAGCGTCATGTGGCCGCCCGTTTCGCCGATCTGCTCGGCAATGGTCTGCGTGGCCTGTTCCCCTGCGGTGGTATTATCGCTGCCGGCTTGTGCCACCTCACCCGCCAGATCAACGTTTTTGTTGATGATCACCGGAGCCTCCGGCGTGGGCTGGCACGCGGTGGTGAAGCAGGACACCAGCAGCACCGCCGCCAGCAGCACCGCCGCCAGCACCGCGCTTCTGCGGCTCCGCCCGTGGGCGAATATGCCCCGAAGCCTCTTTTCCGCCACCTTCTTTGACGTGTCCTGCGCCATGCCCAGCACCAGATGCCCGCTCCGCCCGGCTGAAAACATCGAGATGATCAGGCCGGCATATTCGCTTTTACCGTTGCCGTCCAGCGGCTTTGCCACCGCGCTGTCGCAGGCCACTTCCATGTCTGTCCGCATCTGGCGAACCGCCAGCCACACAAACGGGTTAAACCAGTATATCGCCTGCAGAGCGAGCATCAGCATGCTTTGTATGTGATCGCCTCGCTTAAAGTGCGTCAGCTCATGCCGCAGCACCAGCCTCAATTGCTTGTCGTCCATGGCAGCCTCGATCTCGGGCGGCACAAGCACCGCCGACGGCACAAACAACGCCGGTGTCTCAAGGCCGCAAACACACACAAGCCGAACCGGACGCTTTATCCCCATCTCCTGCTTGCACTGCGCAAACAGCCGCATCAAACGCGCCGAAGGCTGCGCCGCCCCGCGCCTTATGCGCCGCCTGAACACCGCATAGGCGACCGATATGTAGGCAAGCGCTCCCGCCGCACCCGCCAGCCAGACCGCGGTCAGAATACCGCCGACGGACCATGACCATGCGGCCGAAGCCGTCTTGTCAGCCGGTTGCGCTGCTGTCTGCTCCGCCGTCGTTTGCGTTTCCTCCGCTGTGCCCCCCGCCGCTGCCGCTGAGACGACGGCGTTTGCGGACGCCCATGCCGGTATCTCGTCCGGCACGAGCGGCGCATGGTGCACCGCCGGCTGAACCTGCGGGCTGGTCGGAATCACGAACAGCCTCACGCCGCTGTCTATCGTGACCGGCATCATCAGGCGGACAATGAGCAGCCCCCAAATGGCGTAATGCAGCGCGGGCGACATTTTTTTGCCCAGCAGCTTTTTGATCAGCATCACCGCCAGATAAATCACGGCGGCGTAAACGGAGATCTCCAGCAACGTGTTTAACATATCCATGCTATTTCTCCTCTCTGCCGTCCGCCTGCGCGCTCAGCTCGCCGATCAGCTTCTGCAGCTCTGCCCTGTCGCTCTCAGACAGGCCGCTTTCCCTGATCATGCATGTCAGGAACATCTTTGCGCCCGTATCGGTGAGCTTGGACATCATGTACCGGCTCTCGCTTTCAATGCATGCCGATCGTTCCACCGCCGGGAAATAGGCGCGGTTGCCGCTCACCGTCTTGTAGGCCACATAACCGCTGTCACACAGCTTGCGCATGTAGGTGGAGAATGTGCTCTTCTGCCAATTCACCGCCTGTGCCATCTCTTCCATGATCTGCGACAGGAACAGCGGGCTGTGCTTCCACAGCGTCTCCATGATGATCCATTCCTGTTTTGTCAGCGCTTCCTTCATAACCGGCCTCCTGCAGGTTTATTGCGCTGCGGCGCATGACTATCCCCGCAGCGCTTATGTCTATCACTATAAACCTGTTGTTTATTGTTGTCAACTGTATTCCTCTAATACCCGCGGTGGCGGGGGATCACGCTGCCGTCTATCGCGTTGATGGTGAGTATGGAGCTATCCCTGCTCTTTCCAAATTTCCTCCCAAAGTCCGTCCCCGGGCTGGCGATGCGTTCACGGTTATCGTCCAGAATATAGCCGCCCGTCTCGCTGCGGTGGTCATAGCTTTCAAGATAGTGATAATACATGTCGCCGCACACGTTCCACACCGGCGCCAGGTAATAGCTGTCCATGTCATCCTTCCTGGCCATCAGCACATACGACAGCTTTATCCGGCTTATCTCCAGCCGCCGCGCGTCGATGTATTCTTTTTCATAATCGGCCGGTTCCCACAGCGTCTGCGCTAAAAGCTGCTGCTCAATGCGCCCGCGCACCGCGTCAAACGGCATCAGTGTCACGCCCGCGCTTTCCTGCGCAATCACCCGCATGGGCGAGTCCCACTGAAACGACTGGACACCATAATCATCGATCACAACCGTGATGGTCTCCATCCGCGGTATCTCGGGCCTATAGTTCTCCGAAGACTGTGTCTTCCAATACGCCTCGTCCATGGCCTGATCCAAATTGCTGACAATGTTGTCCTGCGGGACACCGTCAATGCGCCGTTTGTATGTCAGCGTATGGCAGAACGCGCCGTCGTCCACAAATCCGCCCGCCTCATCATCGTAGTAGCTGTTTGGAATGGTCAGCGTATCGACCAGCACAAAATCAAATCCCATATCGGCCAGCAGCGCGTCTGCCCGGCCGGCCGCCTCCTCCGCCGTGCAGGAGACACCGGGCGCGGCGGCCAGGTTGCCCTCCGCCACACTGTATGACACGCCGTTATTATACTGGCCGTTGCACGCGGAAAACTCCATCTTGCGTCCCTCATCCGTCCAGCAGACGCCGTATATGCTTTGCTCCCCCGCGTCCACAGCACGCTGCCGCGCCTCGTCCGTCCATTCATACCGCATGCCGCCGTCGTCCGTGATGACTTCCCTGCCGCCATAAAGATCGGCCATCAAGCGGCTCTCCATAAAAGCGAACGTTGTGTCCGCTTCCTCCAGCTTCAGGTTTTCCGGCGTGCGCTCATACTCTATATACAGGTCCTTCAATATCTCGGTATAGGATTCGATCAGGCCCGGATATCCTTCGCTTTGCTCAAGTTCGCTCTCATAGTTGATGATGCTCCGCCGTATCTCCTCGCGGCTGCGGTACTTGCCCGGCTGATACAGCTTCGTGTCACCCAATAACACCATGCGAATCGCGTCCGCCTCCTGCTGGCTAACGACCGACTTCTCCACGGTATACACAGGCCACGCCGTCTGATCCGACACATCCACCTGTGCATCAAACACAACGCGATAGCCGTCCGGCAGGCCGTCCATCTCAAACGCCAGCCGTTCCGGTGCGCTGTAGGGCTGTGCCTGTGTCCCTTCCTCTTCACGATTTGATATCGCCGATTCC
>CAZNVX010000389.1:0-3292 GCA_964576225.1 uncultured Christensenellaceae bacterium | reverse complement strand
TTTATTCAACGCGGCTTGAGCAGCCACCAAGAGTAACAAACTGCGCGAGCCGATTTCATCTGACCGTGTCCGAATAGGCTCCGCCGGTGTTTTCCTTCGTCAGGGTGCCAGCCTTTTCGATGAGCAGGCAGGTCACCGGGTCGTGGCAGACGGGCCGGTGCGGCACGCCGGCAGGCACAATCAGGAATTCCCCCGCCTCCAGCGTTACCAAGCCATCACCGAACTCCACCTGCATCGACCCCTCCGTCACGAAAAACATCTCGTCGGAGTGTTCGTGTACATGGAATTCGAGCACGCGCTCCTCCGTTCGGATCACAGTCAGCACATGGTTGTTCAGGCGCCCCAGCTGTAAATATTGGTTCAGCGCCAACCCGGCGGCGCTCGTTGCGATGTTCACCTTGTCCGGCATGTCGCCCTCCTCTTAGGATTTAAGCCTCCGTGTTAATCGTACCGTTCATCGCTGTCCGATCCGGCATCTTGGCGTATCGATCGCTGCCCTGGCATCTCGTGCCCCAAGGAAGCTGCATTATAACCCGCACGTTCACATTGTAGCGCTTAGTCGACAGCGCATGCCGGTATGATTTATCATCGGCATGTAGCGAATGCGCTATATGTCGCCAGCGCCGATATATACCGCCCAAGGAGGCGTTATTATTATACCACACGCCCTTTGATGGCGCCATATTCTGCCGATGCTCCCGCAGACAAAAAAAAGCGTCCGAAGACGCCTCACATAATTTATGCCGGGCTCAGCCCGCACGCCGGTAAGCGCAACCGCTCCGGGCCACCCCACACAGGCTGCCCGCTGCGAGCCTGCCTGCCGCACAGGCACTGCCGCATTCGCCGCTTTCACACACACCGCTTTCACAGATGCCGCAATAGGTGCATGTGGTTTGCGCGTTGTACGGGCGGCCAACCACACAGCCGCCTCCGGCATACGGTACCGGCACGTCCTGTGACACCTGCGGCTCAACGGCCTGAGGTTCGTATCCATAACAAACACCGCCGCATGAGCCCGAGCTGGACGCTGCATCCGCCGCGCTGGGCACGTACCCGGTGGACACAGTGCGCACCGCCGCCTCATCTGCCGCCGCCATACTGACGGGAGCCGAGCAGCCTGCCATGAGAACAGCCGCTGCCAGCATCACTGCGGCAACCGCGAGAAAACGTCTGCCCCGGATGCCTTTCAGTCTTTGATCCATTCGTATCATCCCCCTTTTTCTATCTGGTTCATGGGAAAATTATACTACTATTCCTGTAGGTTATCAATATTATTGCGGGCGGTGATGTATCCTAACAATGAACAGTCCAAGGCGTTTTTGTGAACATTTCGGCCGACGCATGTTTTGCGTGTACCACGAATATCATTCGTCTTGTCCGGCGTTCATCGGGCTGCCGGACCAGCTGTCGCCGCCGCTGCACGCATTGGGCAACGCATCGTCCGGTTCCTCCTCCCCGCCTGCACATGCGCCGCAGGGGCATTTGCCAGCTGCGCATATGTCGCAGGCGCATACGCCGTGCTCACTGCCGACACAGGTGCAGCCGTCGCAGCTGCTGCCGTCTGCCGCAGCAGATACCGTGGGTGCGGCGCCGCCGTAGCTCTGGCACACCGGCCCGGATTCCGCACCGTCCGGCAATATGGCCACGTCCAAAACCTCTTCGGGTGCCGCTTCATCCCCAACCGCCGCGGGCGCATCCGTCCGGCATCCGGAAAGCGCCAGCAGTGTGAATGCAACAACAACCAGCCATATGCCGCATGCCCTTAGTTTCATAACCCGCACCCCTTTGCTGATGATGTTACTATTATACAGGCAGTCCAAAGCGTTTGCAAATATTATTCATAATCAATTGCATTATATTTGAAAAGCGTATCGCCTCTATTGGAGATTGTCTGGGATTAAATGCGTTTGTGGATCAGGGTTGTCGGCGTTACTGCTGCACGCCATCCTCCACGCGGCCGATGGCCTGCTGCGCGTCCTGCTCGGAGATCTCTACACAGGCGCCGATGCTTTCGCCGTCGATGCCGATCAGCCTGTCGGCCAGCAGGTTGCCGTCATCCTCTACCCAGCCGCCCGCCTCCCTGTCAAACAGGTAAGACCGTCCGCCCTCCTGCTTGGCGATCGCCTCGATATCATTGAGCTTGTAATATGCCGCCATGCTTATCTCCTTGATGATTTGTTTGCACTGTATCATGCCCGCGATGCGGCCGCAGTATGCACCAAAGCAAAAAAAAACAGTCATCCTGTGACTGCATGAGAATGGGTGTGTTGTGTTGATCGGTTAGCCTTATTTTTGTTGTTATTATAACATCCCTTACGACAGTAGTCAAATATAATTTCATGGTATGAATTTTGTTGCATTTGAGTAACGAACTCTTTTCGGATTCATTGCGATTGTTACGGCGTAACGGTCACCGCCGCGGATGCGCTGAGCGTATAAGCAGTGCCTGCGTAATCATCCGGATCGAAAAAGCCGTCAATCGTCGCTGAAATCTCGTATTGTCCGGCAGGGAGCAAAAAGGCCGGTTCGTCGAACCACCTCTCCCAAAACGCCGCGTCGTCATCTTCCGCGGCAAATCCGCCGGTTTTAATAAAGTCAAACCGTACCGGTTCACCCTTTTTGAACGTGGTGGATTTGAGCACATCGTTGACCGCGTAGGTGCCGTCAAAACGCCCGCCCGTCACACCAAACCCCACCAGCGGGTCCGAGCTGTATATGGTGATGCTCTCTGCGCCGCCCACGTATTTCACCGTCGCGTGGCAGGCGATCGCCTCGTCCGCCGTGTAGGCAGCCTTGTCGGTCTCAATGCGTATCTCAAACACACCGTCGCTGTTGATGTCTGTCTTCTCTCCCAAAAGCAGCGTGCCGCAACCCGCCGCCAGCAGCAGCAGTGCTGTCATCGCCACATAAATCGCTGTCCTTTTCATACCATCTTCCTTTCTGATAGGCGTCTGCTTTAAGCGCCGTTCATCACGATCTTCCAGTTTGCGTCCTCGCTGTCCTTCACCAGCCAGAAATACCAGTTGTACTCCCCGTTATCAAAGCCCGCACCGCCTCCGTTCTCGTATTCGATATAAAAAGTGGTACGCACCAGCGCGGTGTCAAACGGCTCGCGGTTGTGCCAGAAATCCTGATACGGCATCACCGACACATCCGTCTCCGGCTCGCAACAGGTCAGCTCCACAGAGATCAGGCGCTCCAGCTCGGCATCGGTGCCCCGGTGCCCATCCACCACCAGCTCGTCCATGCCCGCCTGGTCTTTTTTGCCCATCCGCTCAAAATAGCATTTGAC
>CAZNVX010000388.1:0-3294 GCA_964576225.1 uncultured Christensenellaceae bacterium | reverse complement strand
GAAGGCAATTGAATCGGGGATTGCATTTGTGCCGGAGGAACGGCGCACACAGGGGCTGTTTACGCTGCTGACAATCAGGCGCAACATACCGGTGATGAACATGAAGAAGATCACCAGCGGCGGCCTTATAAGCGCGGCCAAGGAAAAAGCTGCTGCAAAGGGATACATCGACAAACTGGGTATTAAGACCGATACCATGGAAAAGGAAACGGCAAAACTGTCGGGCGGCAACCAGCAGAAGGTGGTATTCTCTAAATGTCTGTTTGCTGATGCGCGTCTTTTGCTGCTGGACGAACCGACACGGGGCATAGATGTGGGCGCAAAGGCGGAAATCTACCAGATCATACGTGAGCTCGCCACAGAAGGCAAGTCCATTCTCTTCTTTTCTTCTGAATTGCCCGAGATACTGAATTTGTGTGACCGCATATTTATGCTGTATGAAGGCGAGATTCGCTCTGAACTGAAAAACGGTCAGGATATCGACGCCCAGCGAATCATTCATATTTGTACAGGGGGGGTGTGTGACGATGAATAAACAAACGACGAGCATATTTAAAAGAGGAAAATTGAGCAATGAGTCGTTTATCAACCTCTCGATGTTTGTGGTGTTGATACTGGCTTTTGCGCTGGCCAGTCTTTTTATACCAAGATATTTCTCGATGCCTATCGTGTTGAATTTGCTTTCCAATAACTGGTACATTGTGATACTGGGCATTGGCGTGACGTTTTTGTTGATTACCGGTCATCTTGATATGTCCGTCGGCGGCATTATCGCTATGGCCGGCGTGTTGTCGGCTTACTTCTGTCAGACTCAGCAGGCGGGGTTTTCCGAGCTGGCGACCGGTCTTGGTATGGGCTATGGCATCAGTGTGGTGCTCGCGCTGATCGGGTGCCTGGGAATCGGTCTGATAAACGCTTTCTTTATAGCCAGGCTGAGGGTGGCTTCAATCATTGTGACGCTGGGAACAATGTCTATTGCCCGCGGCGTGGCGCAGGTGCTGACACAGGGCGCACAGCGCAGTGCCGGCCTTCCTGACGTTTATGGTGTCATTGGCAATGTGTCGCTGGTGGGTCCAATCAAAGTTGCGGTGGTTGTGGCGCTGGTGTTGGTGCTGCTGGCGATTTTTGTGGAGAAAAAAACAGTATTTGGACGGCGGACGTACCTGATCGGCGCGAACCGTGAGGCTGCCCGTTTGTCTGGCGTCAAGGTGGAGCGGCATATTACAATGCTGTACCTCCTCAACGCCCTGCTGGCCGGCATCACGGGCATCATGCTGGCCTCTGAAAGCCGGGCCGCGATATCAACGCGCGGTGAGGGCTTTGAGTTCAATGCGCTGGTGGTTGCGCTGTTGGGCGGGACCAGCATCAACGGGGGGTTTGGATCAGTGGCCGGTACTGTGGTGGGTGCGCTGATAATCGGCGTCATCGCATCGGCGGCCACAAGTCTGCTGCTCCGGCCCGAATGGCAGTTTATATTAAAGGGCGTGGTGACATTCCTCGCGATACTCGCGCAGAGATACGCCCTTGACAAACGCAATTCCTAGCGCTGGCGAACGGAGGCAAATAGTATGGGTAAAATGAAAATGAATAATTCGAAAGATAATGGCACAGCGATGGATCATCACAGTCGTTTTTCGAGCCGTAATATCATTAAAAATGTCTATGTGTATGCAATACTGCTGGCGGTTGTTGTGGTATTAAGCCTGCTCAAAGGCGACCTTTTTCAAAGGGGTAATTTCTTGTTTGGAGCAAACGTGACCAACGTGCTTCGCATGTCCGTACCCGTGATTATCATCAGCAGCGGTTTCACGTTTATCATGATATCCGGCAACATTGATCTGTCGGTGGGCAGCATACTCAGCCTGACCACTGTTTTTTATGCGATTTTGGTATTGAACGGATTCGCATTCCTGCCGGCGCTGCTGCTTACACTGGTGCTCGGTCTGGTGCTGGGGTTTATCAACGGATGGCTGGTGATGAAGATGCGCATCACCCCTGTTATTGCGACTTTGATCACAATGAGTGTCTATCAAGGTGTGGCGCGGTATATGGTGCCCAAGGGAATCTCGGCGATAAAAAGCGGAGAGGGGCAGAAAATGCCTGAGTGGATAGGGGATTTTTCCAGGACTGAGGTGTTTGCGGGGTTATCCTGGGCATTCCTGGTGGCCGTGCTGATTATTGCGGCGCTGGTGGTGGTGCAGCGGCGCACGGTGTTCGGGAAATATATCGCTGCTGTGGGCGGCAACCGGACAGCGGCCGAGTTATCTGGCGTCAATGCGGTCAAGGTGGTATGGAGCGTGTATGTGCTTCTCGGTATACTTTCAGCGCTGGCGGGGGTGGCGCGGGCCAGCTATCTGACGATAGGAGAGCCTTATACCGGTATAGGCGTGGAGACGGAAGCCATTATTGCGGTATTGCTGGGCGGAACAGCTTTCACCGGCGGCGAAGGTTCTGTGGTCAAATCTGTGGTCGGCGCTCTTATCATTGTATGCTTAACGCTTGGGCTTAAGTCTGTTATTCCTGAATACTGGCAGTCGCTTGCAACCGGCGTTGTGCTGGTGCTGGCGGTTGCGCTAAATCATGTGCTGGCTAAAGAGAGAATGACGGCATAGTCTTATCTTAATATAATCCGGCTGACACAAGGCGGACATCCTGGCAGTTGACAAAAATCAGCGACAGGGAATCATTCGGAAACGCGTGGTTCCCTTTCTTTATATATGGGGTGACCGACTGCCGTATGATGATGCCGGGTTGTCAGCAACAAGCGCCTCCCTGCGAGTTCTCTTCCATTGTTTTGGCTTGTTAATTTATGACGCTGTATATTCTTCAGGTTTTATATTATAATATTGCTGTAAACCTACATGCCAGGGTCATTTTTCACCTGCGCAGCAATTATTTCATTTTTAATTACTAAGCGACCATTGGAACAAGTGATAAGTACGAGGAATCATAAGTCGTTTCTGCGAAAACCAGTATCGATAAAATAATGGAAAGTGAATGCTGTTGAAGCTATAAACCCCCGTGTGAGGTATAACAAAAAACGCATTAACATTTGTCAGATAAAATGTTTGACATACGTTAAGGAATATGTTATGATATGCACGTTGAAAAGCCTTTCCCAATTATCACGCACAGCGTTAATGTCAGTGTTTAAAAATCGAATGTGTTTTTGACTTAAAGGGGTTTAAGTCAAATAAAATAAGTTATTTGGAGGATGTGAAAAATGCAGAAAACGATCAAGAAATTGCTGCTGGTTGTTCTCGTAATAGCTATGGTTAGCGTTTCGTTTGTGGC
>CAZNVX010000387.1:0-3298 GCA_964576225.1 uncultured Christensenellaceae bacterium | reverse complement strand
GGACGTCATAGAGGTGGACTGGCAGGTTGATATGGGCGAGGCCCGGCGACTGTTCGGAGAGAAAATGGTGCTTATGGGCAACATCGACCCGAGTGACCCGCTGGTCTTTGGTACGCCACAACAGGTGGACACCAAAGCGAAAGAAATAATTGAGAAGACAAAGGGTCGGGGGCTGTTTTTAAGCTCCGGGTGTGCAATGGGTGCTAATACCAAACCGGAAAATATGCAGGCATTGGTGCAAGCAGGTAAAAAGTACGGTTCATATGAACAGGTAATGGAATTAATTCAGTAGCAAATGGTATTAAGTTCGACGAGTATTTTTATTGTGTGGGGGCAGTGTATTGGAAACGAAAAAATACAACAATATAAACAGCATCAAAATGCGCGCAATGAATACCGCGCTGGTTTTCGATGCGATACGCATGCATAAAAGCATATCGCGGGCGGATCTTGCTAAAACGATAGGGCTGACCACGGCGACGATAACCAATCTTGTTAATAAAGCCATCACGGATGGATATATTGTTGAAACGGGGACGGGCAGCTCGCAGGGCGGCAGAAGGCCCAAAGTTTTGGAGCTCAACAACAGCGCAGGCTACGCAATCGGCATCGAACTTAACATATTTGAGATTATCTGCATATTGGCCGACTTTAATGCCAATATCATCGTCAAGGAAAGCATAGAGATTGAGATTGTCAATGGGCCAGAAAAGACATTAGATCAAATCGTTGCCCTCATTAACAGCATAATTGAAAAAAGCGGCATTCCAAGAAACAAAATTATGGGTATAGGCATTGCCACGGCGGGACCCATCGATCATATAAGGGGGATTATGATTAATCCTCCCAACTTTGTCGGTTGGCGCAATGTACCCGTGAAACAAATACTCGAGCAGAAAACTGGTATCACAACGTATATTGAAAAAGAAACGTCAGCGGCTGCTTTATGCGAAAGCTGGATTGACGTTGACAATAAATATAAACGGATACTGGCTATGAATGTATTCAAAGTCGGTATCGGTGGCGGCCTGGTTCTTGAAGGTAAAATATTCCATGGCTATAAGGACGCGGGACTGGAGATCGGGCATATGACAGTGGACAGTTTTGGCGCGGCATGCCGCTGTGGACGGACTGGATGCCTTGAAGTGATGGCAGACGGCGAAGCAGCTGCTCGGTATTACAAAAGCTCTACCGGAAATGAGATTGCTATCAACGAGATCGTAGAACGCGCCAAGACTGGAGATGAAAACTCTATCAGTGCAGTTAAAAAATGCGGCCGCTATTTGGGGAAAGCGATTTCAAGCCTGATATCCGTACTGGCGCCCGACGTCATTTTTATCGGCGGTGATTTTATTGAGAACAATGACATTATGTTCAATGAATGCTTAAGAGTTGCCAAGGAGCAGACATATCCTTTTACTGATGCCGAAATTGAAGTGAGAAGAGCGAGCCTTGGAAAATTTAGCGGCGCGTTTGGTTCGATCGCCAAGGTGTTAAACGCCGCACTTTCTACAGATTAATTATTATGATTTCGCAAATGGATTTTTGTGAAAAAAATAAGTCTAATACTAGGAGGAGAAAAATGAAAAGATTATTGGCAATCGTGTTGGTTATCGCGCTGGCATTTGCGTTTGTTGGCTGCGCAGGCCAGGGCACTGAACAGCCGTCACCCCCCGAACAACCGGCGGAACAGCCTGCGGAGCAGCCTGCTGAACAGCCCGCAGAACAGCCTGCAGGTGTTGTCAAAGTAGCGGGTGTGGTTTTTCAGGAAGACCAGTTCATGAAGCTGCTGCAGCTCGGTTACAAGGATGTGGCTGAAGCAGCTGGATTTGAATTCACACCAGGTAACACGAATTCCGACGCGGCTAAGGAAATCGAAATGATGAAGACATATGCTGACCAAGGATATGCTGGCGTTGCTATTACTCCGGTCAGTGAGACTGCATCGCTGCAGATGCTTAGAGATGCCAATGATTCAGGACTGATTCTGGGTATATCCAACTATATTCTCTCCGGTGAGGATTACGTAGTCGGTTCGTATACCTCCGACAACTATGAGCTCGGCAAAGCTACGGGTGAAGTAGCCAAGAAGTATATTGAAGAGAAAATGGATGGCAAGGCAAAAATCGCGATTATGCAATTCAAATCGCTGCTGCCTGAGCAGAGCGGGGCGAGATCTTCCGGTTTCCTTGATGTTGTCACGCAGCTTCCCGGTGTTGAAATTGTTGACGATCAGGACGCCTGGCTTCAGGACAAAGCGATTACGCTGGCTCAGGATATGCTGACGGCAAACCCGGATATCGACCTGATCTGGTCCGCGAATGAAGGCGGCACGATCGGTGCGGCAATGGGCGTGAAAAATGCGGGCAGAGCCGGTGAAGTGGTTGTCTTCGGTACGGATGCGAGCGAGCAGATGTGTGAACTGCTGATGAGTGACGACAACATACTGCAGGCCGTTACGGGTCAGGATCCTTATATGATAGGCGTTAAAACGATGGAAGTTGTTGTAAAGGCGATTAAAGGCGAAGATGTGAGCGATACGAAGGGACAGGGCTTCATTGTTCCCGGCATTGTGCTGCAGCGCGCCAACCCGGATGAGATCACCGCGTTCCTGGCAGATCTTAAAGCAAAAACAGGTGGCTGATATATTATAGAATTATTATCAAACAACATATTATTGAGTGGATGGCCGGGGGGATTATTTCCCCTCGGCAATTCGCAAATCGATTAAAGCTATCAACCAAATGCTATCTGGTAAGGTGAATTATATGAGTATTTTGAGAGTGGAGAACATCACCAAGGTGTTTCCGGGAACAGTGGCGCTTGACCAAGTGAACATTGAGTTTGAAAGCGGCAAGGTCAACGCTCTTCTTGGCAAAAACGGCTCGGGAAAGTCGACTTTGGTTAAGATAATAAACGGTGTACAAGAAGCAACAAGCGGCCGTATACTGCTTGATGGGCAAGAAATAAAGTTTAATGACCCCAAAGAAGCCATGAATAACGGCGTAGCCACGGTGTTTCAAGAATTGAGCCTTGTGCCAGGCATGTCGGTTGCTGAAAATATATGGATGGGCAGACTGCCAATGAAAGGCAGATTTGTCGACTGGAAAAAGACATACCAGACGGCCAGAGATCTTTTAGACAGCATCGGCATTGAAATAAATCCCAAAGAAATGGTTTACAACCTGAGCATGTGGCAGATGCAGATGATTGAAATTGCAAAAGCCATGAGCTTTGAGCCAAAAGTGATATTGCTGGACGAACCGACATCTGCATTGGCGCAACATGAAGTTGAAAT
>CAZNVX010000386.1:1648-3306 GCA_964576225.1 uncultured Christensenellaceae bacterium | reverse complement strand
CCGGATAATCCGCAAGGACCAGATTCATGCCCTGAGAACGCTCGATGGATGCGTTCGCGCCAAGGATACCCGCGATTTCCGCCACATCGCCCTTCGGTTCGCCATGCTTTTCAGTCAGGTAATCCACAATAGCCACGCCGATCTGTACGCCCTGCAGGAAAAAGTCGTAGGACACAACCGCAATCAGCGTACCTTCGCCCGGCTGCTTGCTCAGTTCCTTGTCAATGATCATCAGCGGTACGCCCGCATCTTCGCACCAGTCTGCAATCACATTGAGCGGCTCAACTTCGTTGGGCGACACGATCAACATATCGGGGTTTTTCGCCAGCAGACTCTGAATATCCGAAAGCTGTTGTGTGGAGTTATTGCCCGCGTTTGTCCATTCATAACGGATTCCGAACTCCTTGGCGTATTCCTTTGCGATGGCCTCCATGTCGTCCACAAAAGTCCGGCAAAAGCTATTGCCCATCTCACCGTTGGAAAAAGCGATAAAGTATTGTTTCTTTGGAATAACGCCCGGTTTGTCGATACCCTCAAACGTCATGCCCGCAGGGGTCACAGCCTTGCCGTTAAGCGCATCCGCCCGATCCCCTGTCGTGCGGGATCCGCCCTGTTCCGCCGAATCAACATCGCTTTTCACAGGAGCGGCACAGCCTGCCACCAAGCTCAGCATCAATACAATCAGCAGAACTGCAATAAAACTTTTGATCTTCATGTTTTCACTCCTTTAATATAGCTATTTTTGTTCCTTGCTTGTGCCATGCAGGAATCCGAATAACAAAAAACCACTCGTGGCGCCGCCGCGATGATGTCTGTCCATCTGTGTTGCTGGTGCAATTTTCAAAGGTGAGCGTGTCTGGTGAAGCTCTTCATAGGGTATGGGCCAGTCTCCAATAGGCTGCCCGTTGGATCAAGCATTGACCCGGCACAGCGATACCCCCCGACGCAGCCTGTTTGCTTGTGTACCATAGCCCGCTCCGCCGGGGATTCGGCCTTTGCATGCCGGAATCGCTGTGAAAAGAAGATAAATAGGAGGATTATTCGCTGTCTTTTTCGTTGCAGATTGCCGACATGCTGACCGGCCTTAACGGCGCTCTTGCGGTAAACGGCTTGACCGCCTCTCCCGGCAGACCTGTGTGTTCGCGTATCATGCGCGTGATGATGGTGTCGCAGGTCTTTGACTGACACATGCCCATACCGGCGCGCGTACACCGCTTCACGGAATCAAGGTCATGGCAGCCGCTGCGAATGGCATCCATGATCTGTTTTATCGTGACTTCCTCACACCGGCAGATCACAACATCGTCATCATTTCTGTGCTGCATCTTTGCATGCCTCCTTGACCGGTTGAATGCCGCGCACGGTGTGCGCATGCTCTTTTGGAACGGATATCGTGATCACCCGTGTCATGTCATAATTCTTGACAGCCACAATTTTCTCCACCACGCCGCTGCACACCACGTTTCCCTCACGATCCGTTGCGGAAATGGGGTCTCCTTTTTCAGGCACCGGCAGAAACTCGTATGCGAACGAGATGGCCGCGAGCCCCGGCTTATGGTGCAAATCCACCACGAATATAGCCAGCCCCGGGCACACCGCGATGCACAGGCCGCATCCGTTGCACTTTTCGGGCAGCACCACAGGCAGGTTCGTGATGT
>CAZNVX010000386.1:0-1548 GCA_964576225.1 uncultured Christensenellaceae bacterium | reverse complement strand
CACAGGCCGCATCCGTTGCACTTTTCGGGCAGCACCACAGGCAGGTTCGTGATGTTGTCTCCCACGGTGATCGCCCCGCTCGGGCACACCGTTTCACACGGGTTGCAGGGTATGCGCTCCACGCATTCGATCATCACCAGCGGCCCGCCCTTCGCCTTCAACGCTTCGGTATTGTATCCGGGGCTTTGCTCCAGCGCTGCGGTATCCAGCACCCCGGTCTTTTTTGCACTCTCAAGCATCAGGCTCCCTCCATGATCTGCTGTTTGCATACAGCGATTTTGTCTCCGTGATCGCCGCTTCGCAGCTGCGCGATGCGCGCCAGCATGCCGCATTTAGTTTCTGCCAGCAGCGCGCTTGGAATATACCCCAGCGAGGCCGCCGCCATCACACCGGCCAGCCGGCCTTCTTCAATGGCGATGGAGGCTTCCTCTATGCCGGAAATATCACCGGCGACATACAGCCCCGCCACCGACGTTTCCATGCTCTCGTTATGGCGCGGCACGAAACCGCCCAGACCGCCGGAAAAACTGAAATTGCAGCCGATCATCCGGCAGATTTCTGTCATGGGATGCAATCCCACCGCAATGCAGACCAGATCCGTTTCAATGTCCCGCTCTGTTCCGGCCAGCGGCTTGAAAGCCTCGTCCACATCGGCGATGGTCACTCTCTCCACACCCAGCTTTCCTTCCGCGCTGACAACCGTACATTGCGTGAGTATGGGTACGCCCGCCCGCCGGATCTTGCCCGCATGCACCAGGTAACCGCTGATCTGCGGAGCCGCCTCCACAAGCGCCGCCACCTCCACACCGGCCTGCAGCAGCTGATAGGACACGATCAGCCCGACGTTGCCGGAGCCCACCACCACGGCCCTGTTGCCGGGCCGCACCCTGCGGATATTCATCAGTGTCTGCGCAGCGCCCGCTCCGATGATGCCCGGCAGCGTTGAGCCCGGAAACGCCAGCGCGTTCTCCGCCGCGCCTGTCGCCACCACCACACGCTTCGCGTCGATCATGCGGGTGTCCGTATCGGCGGTGGTTGTGCCGATCTTAAAGCCGGGAAACAAGCCCCAGGCGATGGTATCCAGATACACCTCCACCCCCGCATCCTGCACCATCTCTACCAGCTCATCGGCTATGCGGAACCCCCGGATACCGGCGTGGTGCGCTTTTGATCCGAAGAACTTATGAATCTGCTTGAAAAGCTGGCCGCCGGGCGCTTTGTTTTCATCGATCACGCACACCCGCGCGCCGCTGACCGCCGCCTCGTATGCGGCGCACAGGCCGGCGGGGCCGGCGCCGATCACGGCCACATCATAGACGTTATTGCTCATAGTACCGGCTCCAATCTCCGTTTCCTTGTTGTATCTTAATATGCATGCCGTCTCGCACGGGCGTTACACAGGTGCGCGTGTTGGGCACGCCGTCCACCACCATCAGACAGTCCGAGCAGTACCCGATTGCACAGAAAAGGCCGCGGGCATCACACCGCTTGGGCGTGTACCGGCTGACGCGCTCGCCCACGGCCCATAAAGCCGACGCGATGGTATCG
>CAZNVX010000385.1:0-3312 GCA_964576225.1 uncultured Christensenellaceae bacterium | reverse complement strand
AGCGAGGAAGATGTGCTGAGCCGCTACCATGGCGCGGCGTCGGCATTCGGCGCGGGCATCGTGGTGCGCATCACGTCGGACTGTCCGCTGATCGACCCGCAGGTGATAGACGAAATCACCGGGTTTTTCAAGCGGCACGCGTACGATATTGTAACGAACGGCGGCAGCGATCCGGCGAGGAGGACGTATCCGCGCGGCCTTGATACGGAGGTATTTTCATTTGCCGCGCTGGAGCAGGCTGCGGGAAACGCGGACAAGCGCTATCAGCGCGAACATGTGACGCCGTATATCTATGAGCATGGCCGGGTATATCACTATATGAATCATGCGGATTATTCGCGACACCGCTGGACGCTGGATACTGAGGAAGACTGGCGGTTGATTGAGGCGCTTTACGGGTACCTCTACAAGGGTCAGCACGATTTTTATCTGACGGACGTACTGGATGTCATGAGGCGGCATCCGGAGCTATTTGACATCAACAAGGAAATTGAGCAGAAAAAGCTGGGAACGGAGTGATGGAGTGAACACGATTGCGATCCGCGGCCGTTTGATCGGTGAGGGGTACCCGGCATACATTATCGCAGAAATGTCCGCCAATCATGCGGGGAGCATCGGCAATGCCAAAAAAATCATCAGGACAGCGAAGGATGCCGGCGCCGATTGCGTCAAGATTCAGACCTACACGGCTGATACGCTCACTATTGATTGCAATAACGCTTATTTTTCTATCGACAATGGATTATGGGAAGGGGAAACTCTCTACAGCCTCTACGGTAAAGCCTATACTCCTTGGGAATGGCAGGCGGAATTGAAGGCAGAGGCGGAGGGAATCGGGCTGGACTTTTTCTCGACGCCGTTTGACAACACGGCAGTTGATTTTCTCGAAGATATCGGAGTGGAGTTCTATAAGATCGCGTCATTCGAATTGGTGGATATTCCGCTGCTTGAATACGTGGCGTCTAAAGGCAAACCGATTATTCTATCCACCGGCATGGCAAGTTTTGATGAGATACAGGATGCCGTAGAAGCCGTTAAGGTACAAGGCAATCAAGCTCTGGCTCTGCTCAAGTGCTCCAGTTCGTATCCTGCGGTTCCTGATGACATGAATTTGCGGACAATGCGGCACATGAGTGACTCTTTCGGTGTGCCTGTCGGGTTGTCGGACCACTCGCTGGGTTCAATTGGAGCGGTAACGGCGGTTGCTATGGGTGCCTGTATAATAGAAAAGCATTTTTGTTTAAGTCGTGAGCTCGCCAACCCAGACGCTGCGTTTTCGATGGAACCAGATGAGTTTGCGAAAATGGTTGAAGATATTCGGACAGCCGAAAAAGCGATGGGTACCGTCAGTTATCAGCTTTCAGCGAAAGAAAAGGAGAGCCTCCGGTTCCGCCGCTCGATTTTTTCTGTCAGAGACATCAAAATGGGTGAGCCATTCACGGAGGAAAATATCCGCTGCATACGTCCGGGTCAGGGACTCAAGCCGAAATACTTCAAGCACATACTTGGCCGGCCAGCATTGGCTGACATACCGCGCGGCACACCCATACAGCTTGATATGGCTGAAGAAAAGAGGCGGGGGAAATGAGCTCGTACTGCCTGAGGAAAGCCACCTGGGAAGATGCCGGTCTGCTGCACAAATGGGCAAACGATAAAGACACAAGAGAAAACTCATTCCATCCTAAAGAAATATCCTGGGACGAACATAGCCTGTGGTTTAAGAAATGCCTTAACAACAGAGATATAGATTTATATATATGCTATCGTGACGAACATGCGGTTGGTCAGGTGCGGTTGAATTGCGACAACGTTACTGGTGTTATCAGTTACAGTATCGCCAGTGAAGCCCGAGGGCAGGGCGTCGGGAGCGAAATCATCCGACTGATTGAACTGAAAGTTAAGGAGACCAGGCCGCAACTGACACGGCTGACGGGAGATGTGAAGCCGGATAATCTGGCCTCGCGTAGGATCTTTGAAAAGAACGGTTATCGTCAGGAGACCGTCGATATGCCGCAGATGCATTACCGGTATGTCAAGGAAATGGCGCGGCGTCCTGCCATCGGCCTGCGCGTGGACGCGAACAGCCATATTGCCACGGGTCATATGATGCGCTGCCTGTCCATCGCCGCGGCGATAAGCAAGACGGGCGCGGCGTGCGTCTTTTTTGTGGCGGATCGTGATGCCGCTGCGTTCGCGCATGAGGGCGGCCATGCGTGCGTGGTGCTGAATTCGCGATGGGACGACCTGGAGCCGGAGGCGGGCCCGCTGCTCGACGCGCTGCAGGAGCGGGGCATTGCCAAGCTGCTGGTGGATACGTATTGCGCCACGCCGGCGTATCTCAATCAGCTCAGAGCCGGCGCAAAGGTGATTTACATTGACGATCTGAACGCATGCCGTTGGCCGGCGGATATGCTGATCAACTACAATATTTACAGCGATCAGTTCGATTACCCCCGGCTGTATCAGGATACTGGTACGCAGCTGTTGCTGGGATGCGAATACGCGCCGCTGCGGGATGAGTTCAGCGGGCTTGCGCCCGCCGCACGTGACAGCGTGAAAAAAGTGCTCGTGACGACGGGCGGAACGGACCCGCACAACACGGCGGGTGTGCTGCTGGGGCAGATTTATGAACGCGGGCTGTTCGCAGAGATTGAATTCCATGTGATCGCGGGGCGGCTGAGCGCCCATGCGGATAGTCTGCGGCTTCTGGCCGGCAAACGGCCGGGCTTCGTGGTGCATACGGATGTGCGGCGCATGGCGGAGCTGATGCAAAGCTGTGATCTCGCAGTGACGGCGGGGGGATCCACATTGTACGAGCTGTGCGCATGCGGATTGCCTGCGGTCACGCTTTCGTTCGCCGACAACCAGCTTTACGCCGTGAAGACGTTTGACGGGCAGGGGCTGATGCCGTACGCGGGGGACATGCGGGAGGATGCCGCGGCATGTGTGGAGGCTGTGCTGTTCCATCTTGAGGCGCTGATAAACGACCCCGCGCGTCGCAGACAGGCGGCGGACAGCATCAGGCTGCGTGTGGACGGCAAAGGTGCGGAGCGCATCGCGGCGGCGATCGCAGCGCTTTGAAATCATCTGGAGGACTGATATGTATATACCTTACGGAAGACAATGCATCGAGGAAGACGATATCAACGCCGTTATCGAGGTGCTGCGCTCCGACTTCCTGACAACGGGGCCCAAGGTGGCTGAATTTGAACAGGCGGTGGCGGCGTATACCGGCGCGGCGCATGCGGTGGCAGTCAGCAACGGCACGGCGGCGCTGCATATGGCCTGTCTGGCGGCGGGCATCGGCGAGGG
>CAZNVX010000384.1:0-3314 GCA_964576225.1 uncultured Christensenellaceae bacterium | reverse complement strand
GAAAGCAGCGGAAGGCTTGATCGATTTTCAACTTCGTACAGCAAATTTCGATTTTTACGATAACGATTTAATTTTTAGAAAGTGAGTCTCCTGTGAAACAAGAAATATCGAGCCATCGAAAAAAACATTTCGAAAAAAACTCGTTGGTTTGGGCTGCACTGCATCATTTACTACCAACTTCGTTAATACGAGAACTATCTTATGTGATAGTTGACCAAATAAGCAATGGCACCCTTAGTCTCCATATGCTTTTCGATGAAAAATTCATAGGGGAGGGAGAATTTTCCGACATGTGGCTTCTCCGACCTGTTGAAACACATTCGCAACTTGCCGAATATCTCCAATTCCGCATTCGAGCGTTCACCTGGCAGAGTGATGCCGAAATTATTTCTCCTCCTGAGCCCTACAACAAAGCCAGTGTATCTCCAGCGGATTTAGAGAAAATTATTGATTTTGGCATTGCTGATTTCCATGTGTCCGACTTCAACCTGAGTGATTGCCAAGTGTCATCACAAGCAAGCGTTAAAAGCTTCGTAGATGCCTTCTTAGGTGCACGTGAATCTTTAGCTTTATCAACCGAAGATAAGAACTGGACAAATTTAATAGTATCTATTCACTCCATTGAAACGCCACTGTCAGCAGTAGTAGCAAAACATCTCGGTGATTTGTGCGCAGATGCAGACGTTTGGGATAAAGCAGATGCTTTGTATTCACATGCTGATAAAATACTTTCAGAAAATACTGAAATCGATTGGAAGGAATTGCGCTCGTCGATGCATGCCATCATTTCTCAGTCAAGAGCTGCAGCGGCACGTACCCTTAATGGTGTTGATCAGGCAGACAGACTTCTAGCTAACATTATTAAAAATGCCACCTTACAAGCCGATTCTCTTCTGATTGCGAATACATCTTTCGATGCTATGGTGGCTGCAACTCAGTCAGCACTTAATAAAGGAGACGTCGCTCCGGATCGCAGGCCAATTTTACTATTTCCACCCTTATTACATAAAACTCATTGTATTTCTTCCGCCCTAAAATACTTGTATGCAGGTAACTTCAATGATGCCAACAGGAATTTCTGGGCAGTGTTGCGCAGGCAAATTGCCTTAGGCTCTGCAACTGAAAGCCGGGCGACAAAAGCTTTTTATGGCAGAAGTATATTAGAGGAGGTCTTTCTGGGAAGTGCACGACAGAGTCTTCCTCGGTCGATTCAGACGGCACTACGTCTTTTAATTGAAAGCGGAGACAGTAAAACCATTAATAAAATAGGATGGAATCACACGTTTATTGACACATATGTCGATCAACAATGTGTAGAGATGGTCATTGCGCACACAGGAGTCCATTTAGGGTCCAAATTAGAGCGCCAATTGGTCTCTGTTGAATTGTTCAAAGAATGGCTAGAGAGAATCTCGATAGACCGAACAGATGTCGCAAAAAGCATGCTTATTTATCTTGCGAAGCTAGCATTACAATCAGATGTATCGTTCTACGAGGAAAAAAATCTTGGAGGACGATGTCTTAAAGCCCTTCAGTATGTCGGCCAATTTCGGCCGGAGTTAAGGTTTACAGCAGCCTCTGACATTGCAAACGCAGTTTTAGAAAAAATTCGCGCTCCTGGATTCTGGACCGGTAGCGCGTCTGCCATCGAAACTGCTTTGGCATATGCTGATGTCTTTAACAAAGACAACCTCAATGCCATTGTCGAATCAGTTCTATTACTTATTGACGAAATTGGTCCATCCACTGGAAATTGGCCAATCACACGATCTGCATTGAATCTTCTTATATCAGCTCCGGTCAAAAATTTATCAGGAAACAACCATAATCTTGGTAGACGAATAATTGCTACAATTCTACGTTGCGGTTTAGAACAGGAAAGTGAGCGTGCAAGAGTTCTATTTTACCTTCATGATTTTGATCCAGAACTGTTACGAGAGGATTCGGTAAAGAATTCACTCCAGGACACGGTTGTGTATATAAGACATAAGGCAAATAAAATTAATGCGAGCAATGTTGTTGACTACATTCAAGCATTGTTTGTTGCACCTGCTGTCTCTGGTAGTGATGGGGTAAGGGATGGACTAGAGGGGCTCACTTGTCTACTTCGGTCGGTAACTGCAGGAAAACCCAGCCATTCCTTGCCTTTTGCATATGCACCTTTGCTTTTACTTGCCGACCGTCAGAAGCAAATTGCAGATGATATTTCAATAAAATTAGCCACGTTTCAGACGTGGCTTCAACCCCTAATTGATCTTATTGTAAATCTGTGGATTAAAGTAATAGAGAGGCCCACAATTTTGGCACCATTTTCATTGCCACCGTCAACTAAACCTGATTCCACTGTTGTGCACAACTGGGCATTTTCCTCAATTCTCTTCGCAGGGTCGCTTGGACAGCGTGAAAAGATCCAAAACGTTCTTACTTCTGCTGCAGCGCATCCCCTCCTTACGAATGCAATTACTTTAGCCAAGGCAACTCGCTCACTAAGTTGTAAAGACGAGAACGTCGACGTTAATGCTATCCGAATTGAAAATCGCGAAACTTTCTATTCTGCCCTAGGTCGCAGACTTGTGCTTCTTCAAAAACTTGATGATGAAAGCGCTCGTGAGGTTTGTAAGGCTTTGATTGACCAGTGCATCCTCCAAGGACCGCGAGAGCTTGATGCGGCAGTATTTTTATCTGCATTTTCTTTGAATCTGCGAGAATATTTATCGCAGACAAGTTGCTCTGATTACAAGAAGCGTCTGGATAACAACAGGGATTTTAGATTGACTATTTTACCGATCCTTGACATGGCGTAAGTTCCCTCATCTGAAAACAGGTCAAAACCGGAGTCAAACAAATCACAATTTTCAGTCCATTTCTTTTGACCACGAAAAGCGCATCCCAAAGTTCATCCAACGAGCCCAACTCGGATCTCCTTGGGACTTATAGAGCACTTGTAGAATTGCAGCCCACCAGGTCCAACATGAAATGAAGTCGAAAAATAGAAAAGAGCCTGATAACGTAAAATATTTTTCGCTTTTTTCATGAGGCACGGCAGTGCCCCTTGAGGTTAGAATTGTGTCGCCAAACGCAAACCCTAACCAAGAAAGGAAACACTGCCGTGGACCACGATTCTACACCAGATCGGGACAAAATTATCCAACTGAATGAAACCGCTGTCCGCAATCACTTGGGGCAGATCGTGCGCAGCACCGTAGAGCAGACCCTCAATGACATGCTCGATGCCGAAGCGGATCGGCTGTGCAATGCCGAGAAATACCAGCGCAACGAAGCCCGCACCGATACTCGGGCCGGTCATTATCAGC
>CAZNVX010000383.1:0-3317 GCA_964576225.1 uncultured Christensenellaceae bacterium | reverse complement strand
GATGCCTTTCAGCCGCAGAAACAAGGGCATGAAGGGAAGCAGCCGGATGACCTCGGACAGCTTAAAAGCGCCGAAATCCGCGTCCATGGGCGGCCTGAAGCGGGTGAAAAAACGCACCTGACGCATCATTTTTTCGAGCCGTCGCCGCTCACCGGGGAAATGCCCGGTCAGCCTGCCGAAGCTTGTCGATGTCCGTATAGATGGTGATGTCTTTTCCCTGACAGCGGATCCGCCGGAAGCGGTCTGTGTGGTAAAATTCCACCGTATCCGGTATACCCAGCTCCTCAAACAGCTTGTGCATCGAGTTGCCTTTTCCCGAGCCGATCACCCAGTGCAGGCAATGGTCGAACAGGTAACCGCCGCGTTTCCACGATGCGCACACGCCGCCGGGCAATGCATGCATCTCCAACACCTTTACGCGGTATCCGTTCATGGCAAGATAACAGCCGGCGGACAAGCCGGATATGCCTGCGCCGATGATCAGCACGTTTTTCACGACGGGTGCCTCCGAACAAGGATATAATAAATTATAGTAACACCAATGGAATAAAAAGTATATAATAAGCATTTCCGGTGCGGCGGTATATGGAAAAACATACACAAACGCAAGTTCGTGTGATACAATAACGGCATAACCATTCGAGGTGTATATGACCAGCATTGAGGGCACCGTTCTCGGGATTGTGTTTCGCAACGACGAAAACGGATGGACGGTGATGGAGATTGATTTTGGCGGCGAGCTGACCACCGCCGTGGGGTGCATGCCGCACATCCACGAGGGTGAGTTTGTGCGCCTTTTCGGCGCATGGACGGCGCACCGTGTGTACGGGCGGCAGTTTTCCGTGACCGCGGTGGAAACCAGGCTGCCCAACACGGCCGAGTCCATCCGGCTGTTTCTCTCGAGCGGGCTGGTGAAGGGCGTGGGTGACGCGCTGGCCGGGCGCATCGTGGATACGTTCGGCGCGGATACGTTTGACGTGATTGAGAACAGCCCGGAGCTGCTGGCGGGCGTGAAGGGCATCAGCAACAAGCTCGCGAGGAACATATCCGAGAGCTTTGCCGAGCATGTGGGCATCAAGCAGGTCATCATCGACCTGCAGAACTTAGGGCTGTCGGTGCGGCAGGCGTTCCGCGCGTTTGAGCGGTACGGCGCGGCGGCGGCGGTGCTGATACAGGAAAACCCGTACCGCATGATCGACGACATCACGGGCATTGGGTTTGAGCGCGCTGACCGGATTGCTGAGCACATCGGCGTGGACAGGCGCTCGGACTACCGCATTGACATGGGGATTAAGCACGAGCTCAACGGCGCGATGAACGACGGGCATACCTGCCTGCCGCGGGGCGAGCTGCTGCGCCGCGCGACGGCGATGCTGGGCGTTGATGAGGCGCTGGTGGACGCGCGTATCAGCAGTATGACGCTCTCGGAGCAGATTGCGCAGAAGTTTATCAACCGCACGCCCGCCGTGTTTCACATGGCGGCGTATATCACCGAATCGGACGTGGCCAGGCGGCTGTATCTGCTGTCACGATGCGCGCCGCGCGTGCCGGTAAAGGACGCGGTGGCCGCGTATGAGCGTTATATCGGCGATACAGCGTTGTCGGAGGAGCAGGAACGGGCGGTGCTGGCGGCGCTGTCCGCGCAGGTGGTGATCATCACCGGCGGGCCGGGCACCGGCAAGACGACGATCATCAAGGCGATCATTTCAATATTTGAGCAGAGCGGCGTGACCACTGTGCTGTGCGCGCCCACGGGGCGGGCGGCCAAGCGCATAGAGCAGTCCACCGGGCGCGAGGCGTCCACCATACACCGGCTGCTCGAATACGGCGTGCCGATGGATGACGGATTTGCCGACGAGGCGCGGTTCATCCGCAATGAGGACAACCCGCTGGAGGCGGAGGCGGTGATTGTGGACGAGGCGTCGATGGTGGACATATTCCTGATGCGGTCGCTGCTGCGGGCGCTCAGTGACGGCACGCGGCTGATCATTGTGGGGGATGCCGACCAGCTGCCCTCGGTGGGGCCGGGCAACGTGCTGCGCGATACTATCCGGAGCGGTGTGTTTGCCGTGTCGCAGCTGACAAAGTTCTACCGGCAGAAGGAGGGCGGTTCTATTGTGGAAAACGCCCACCGTGTGAACCGCGGCGAGAACCCGGAGTTCTACGTCACGGGGGATTTTGTGTTTATCCCCGAGAACAGGCCTGAGAACGTGATTGAGCGGCTTAAAAAGCTGCTGTCTGCGGAATTGCCCGGGGAATATGACGTGCTGGAGCAGGTGCAGATACTCTGCCCGGTGAAAAAGGGGCTGCTGGGCGTGCACAACATCAATATGGAGCTGCGCGAGCTGTTAAACCCGCGGCTGGCCGCAAGGGCCGAGGTGCAGGTGGGCGACACGCTGTTCCGCACGGGCGACAAGGTGATGCAGACCAAGAACAACTACGGGCTGGAATGGTATTATACCGACGAGACACGGTATTACAACAAGGGTTTGGGTGTGTTCAACGGCGACATGGGACGCATACTGGGCATTGACAATGATTTGAAGGAAGCGACGGTGCGCTTTGACGGCAACCGGGACGCGGTGTATACGTTTGGCGAGCTGGAGCAGCTCGAGCATGCGTACGCGGTGACGGTGCATAAGTCCCAGGGCAGCGAGTTTCCTGTGGTGATCATGCCGCTGATGGCGGGCGGCGGGCGGTTTTTATCGCGCAACCTCTTATATACCGCGCTGACACGGGCGATGGAGAAGGTGATTTTCATCGGGCAGCGCAGCACGGTGGAATATATGGTCTCCAACAACCGGATACTTGGGCGGTACACCACGCTGGATCATGAGATCAAAGAGCTGGCGGAGGTGCTGGGGGCGGTATGAGCATTAAAACGGCGTTGAAAAAACTGGCGGATAGGCTCTTCCCATACATACCGCGGTGCGTGGTGTGCGGTGTGGAGAAGGGTGTGGAGAGGTATCTGTGTCCGGATTGCGCCGAAAAGATGGAGACAAAGCGCGCGGGTGCGGCAGCGGCGGGGGCGTTTGCGGCGGTCAGCGCGTACCGGTACGACGGGGCGGCGGCAAAGCTGGTGCGGCGGTATAAATACGGCGGGGACAAGTGGCTGGCGGCGTTTATGGCGGATGCGGTTGCAAACGCCTGCGACATGGACGGGGTGGACATTATCTGTCATGTGCCGCTGCACGACAAGCGGCGAAGGAACCGCGGGTTTGACCAGGCCGAGGAGCTGGCAAAGCGGATATCCGGCAGCACAGGCATACCGCATATGCCTGCGCTGAGGCGGGTGCGCAACACGCCGACGCAGACCA
>CAZNVX010000382.1:0-3351 GCA_964576225.1 uncultured Christensenellaceae bacterium | reverse complement strand
TCCCGTCTCAATATTTATGGAGGGCAACGACCACACCATTTCGTTGGCAGTGAAAATGGTGCCCTTTTCTCCGTTTTCGCGGTCAAGCGAATAAATGAGATAGTTGTCGTTAGGAGCTAACAGTGTGCCATCAGGCAGCATACCGATGTTGCCCTCGAACCAGTTGACGTTATAAGTCTTGATACCAAATAACTGCTCGACTTCTTCCACGGTATGTGCTTTGGATTTCCAGATCACTTCGCCGGTCTCGCGATCCACGCAGTAAACGGTACTATCGCCCGAGCCAAAATAGACCCGTCCCTGGTCGTCGAGTAAAGCGGAAGAGTCGATGATTCCACCGGTTTTAACCTTCCAGGCTACTGCGCCGTCCGGATTGAAGCGATAAAAATAGGTATCTGCCGACCCGATGTAAATGTTTCCATCCCCATCGATCACCGGTGAGGAGAAAATGCCCTTATCGGTGCGATATTGCCATGGGAGGCTGTCATTCACCAGTGGTTCCACCGGTGACCTGCCGTTTTGCAGTTCGTTGGCTCGGAATTTCGGCCACGGACTTTCAGCATCCAGCGGAATCTGGTAGTCGAAAGTTCCACCTTCAGCCACCACTGAGTAATCGGGTGTTGAAAAATCGTACTTACCAAAAGGTACAAAAAACACCACCCATACCGCGGCGATGATGACTGCCAGAGCCAGCAAGATCAGCCTGGTAATCCTTTTTGATTTTTGTTTTTTATCGAGTTGTGTCCTGGTGTTTTGACGTTTATTCTTTTTCATCGACTGCCCTTCCGTGCTTCAATGATTGATGAAGAAATTGTTATTTTTGAATTTGTCATTTTGTGCAGATGCCGTTCAGCAGAATGTCAACGATTTCCTCCTGCTTGCGCTTGAAGACCAGGTCGTTGGGGATGTCATTTCTCTGGATGATCTCTTCGATAGCCGCGGCGTAGAGTTTGCTGAACAATTGCGTGTCGATATTCCTGATGGCTCCTTCTGCCTTGGCTTGTTCGATCACTGACGCCGTCTTCTCCCAACCAAAACGCAGCTTGTTGTCCAGCATTTCATAGGCTGCGGGTAGGTTCATTTTCAGGTCGTGCAGGTGATACTTGCGCAGAGGAAAATCCGGTGTGGCACACAACAACCGACGCAGTTTTTCAACCGTCGAGAGCGAGTGGTCTTCGTGAATGGCTGTTTGCAGGACGTCCACTTCATTGAAGTAATATTCGATAACTTGCACGGCCAGTTCTTCCTTCGAGTGCACCATTTCATAGAGGGTTTTCTTGCTGATGCAAAGCCGCGACGCCAGTTCATCCATGGTGAACCTGCTGCCCTTTGCGGAATATAGATTCATAGTCTCAGAATAGAGTTGTTCTCTGGTCGCCAATAGGAAACTCCTAAAACCATTTTAGTTTTCTAGGTTTATTGTAGCAAAAATCGGCTGATAAGCAAGATTTTTCAAAGAGGTTTAAAACAATCAATTAAAGAATTGAATATCCGATAATGGATTATGGAATTCCGAGAAATAGTAACGAGTACCTTTCGTACAAAACACATCGCAGAGGATATTAGTCAAAGAAAAAAGTAGAAATTCACTGTTGTGAAGGCGAACCCACTCCCTACATTCTGAGAGAAGAGGATGACTCAATGGCAACAAACTAGGTAGTCAAAACTTTTCAATAATTAGTATTTACAAGTAAATTCAAAAAAGAAGCTAACCTAAAAGTAAAAGAGGTCAGCCTCTTTTACTCTGCATTAATCAGAATAAAAAAATAGGCATATTCAAATTTTCTAACCTTACAACCTTAAGACTACTTATTACACCATAGTTCCTTCTACAAAATTGTTCAATTTTTTTTTGATAGTGTTTTGACATATCCCAGATTTTATTCTGGGATAAGTTCATAGTTATCAAAGCTTTCGGTTAATGCTTGTCAGCGTTGCAAGTAACCTAGGAGTACTTGCAGTCGTTCTTCTGCTTGGTCGCGCCTAACCTGCAAAGCATGATCAGCGCCAAATCCCTCAATGATAAAAGAAGCTGAAACCGCCCCATAGCAAGCAGCCTTTACTGGATCGCCAGTTTCTGCTAGTCCGACCATGAACCCACCTCCAAATGCATCGCCTGCTCCGGTGTAATCAACAACCTGTACATTGTAGATGGGGACATGAATTGGTTTAGCGTCATTTCCCAGCAACAGAGTAACCCCACGAGCACCTTGCTTTAAGACGATATTTCGTGCACCCAGGCTAAAAAATTCTGCTGCAGCTTCAATAGGCTTAATCTTATCCCCCCAATACTCATTGCATTCCTGTTCGCTTGGTAGTACATAATCCACTAGGGAAAGGTCCGCGAGTTCGGAAGGTATCTTGCCGTGCTTTTGACCCGGTAGAAGGGGGGGAGGGTCGAGGAGTATCGTTTCAACTTTATCTCTGATTGCCAAGAGGATGCTTGCCTGACTTCCTGGTGATGCAGCAGCGATAAAGGCAGATTGGGCATTCAAATAACTTGGTGGTATGTGGTCCACAGTTGGACAAACCTTCTTCCACATTGGCCCGCCCAATAGTACGAGTAGGTCGGGAAAAAACTTTTGGATGAACTTCAAAACACCATTCTGAGCGCCAAGAAGGCGTGTTCCATCGGTTCGATATGTGATAGTGCCTTCTAGTCCAAAGGAACCCTTGTTGCGGAAGATTCCAGAGGTGTCCATACCGCTGGCGTGGAGTTTGTCAACCCACTCCTGTGGGTAAGTACGTGGAATGATAGCGACAATACCTACGCTCGAATCCCAGATATGTGCTCCTACTGATCCATAATAAGCATCTCCCCCAGGCTGTTGTGGCATGCTTCTGCCATCCTCAAAAATAATGTTGTCAATTCCCAAGCATCCAATAACAAGGTATTTAGGCATTGCAGTTCCTTTCATTCTTCAAGGTCTGGTCGAATCTTACTTGAATATATTTGGCTAAAGTTCACTTGCATCATTTGCTTGAAACTGAACGGTGGTGGGATCGGTGGCTGTCCCCTAATGTCCATCATGATTATGGCGAAGAGTTGACCGGTGACACCATAGACCCAGGGGACATACTCCTCAGGTAGGTCACCTTGAACGAGCAGAGTATCAGGGACCAACGACTGAATTTCAGCATCTCTCCTGCTGCAGATGGCTACGACCGTGCCTCCCAAGCATTGCATGCCCTTGATCTGTTCAATTGCGCGGTCACGACTGAAGCCCGGTGGGACGAGTACAAAGATCGGGACGCCATCCGGTCGGGTGAAGAAGAATTGTAAATGAGCCCACTCTTCAAGATTCTGTGCGACACCATTTAAATGTGGTTGTTCAAACAATTTTGCAGCTG
>CAZNVX010000381.1:0-3366 GCA_964576225.1 uncultured Christensenellaceae bacterium | reverse complement strand
TTTTACATTTACTGACCAAGAGAAAACTGATATTTGTCATTATTGCATTGTTCGTGGTTTCCGCATCCATCGACAAAAGCTATTTGAGCAGCTTCAATTTGAATGCGCTGCTGACCGATATCACGATTATAGGCCTGCTGGGGCTGGGAGAAATGCTGGCGATCATCTCGGGCGGTATTGACCTTTCGGTAGGGAATATGGCCAGCGCTTCATCGGTGTTCACGGCATTCATGATGATTCAGCTCGAGTCTTTGCCGCCGGCCCTGAATCTGACGCTCAGCGTGTTGTTTGCGATCGTATTCTGCATGCTGCTGGGCGCGTTCAACGGGTTTAGCATCGCGGTGCTCAAGCTGCCGCCATTGATTGCAACGCTGGGCGGCATGTGGATATCCAAAGGGCTTGCCTATTATTTTCTCAACGGTATGGCGACGGCGTTTAAGGTATCCGATTTTACCAAGCTGTCGCGCGGCGGTATCGGGTTTATCCCTTATTGCTTTTTGCTGCTGATTGCCGCCGCCATATTGGTCAGCTATATACTCAAAAACAAACGCAGCGGGCGAGCGGTTTATGCCATCGGGGGCAACCAGTATTCCGCGGAGCTGTCCGGCGTGAATATAAACAAGATGAAGATTGGTATTTACACCGTGAGCGCACTGCTGGCCGCCATCGGCGGGCTCGCTTTGGGCGCCTACACGGGCACTGGCTACGTTAAGGGTGCCAACGGGTATGAGCTTTACGCCATCGCCGCTGTGGCCATCGGCGGGGTTTCAATGGCGGGTGGCTCGGGGGATACCTGGAATGCGGTGTTGGGCGTTTGCGTTTTTCGAATGATTAAGAAGCTCATGGTATATGCCAACCTCTCCGATCAACTGGAGGGCCTTTATATGGGTATACTGCTGTTGATTGCTCTGGCGGTCAGCACAAGCTTGGGGGCAAACAAACTGAAGATAATGAGCAAATCCGGCGCGGGCAAAACCCCGGGCAGGACTGGTGCATGAAAGGAGAGGGACGCATGCCGCACATGGAAACGACCATAAAAAAACACAAGCCGAAACACACGGTGCGCGAACTGCTTCGGCGTTACAATACAATCATCACATTTTTGATCATGATTCTTTTTGCAACAGCCGCCACAAAAGGAACATTCTTTTCGCTGAACAACCTGCTCAATGTGGTGGAGCGCGCAAGCATCATCGGCATGGTGGCCTTGGGGCAAGGTATAGTCATACTAACGGGTGGTATCGACCTGTCTGTGAACGCGACGATGGACATTGCGTTTACCAGCATCGCGGTGCTGGCCTTCAACGGCGTACCATACGAAGCGGCAATCGTGATTGCGATTCTGATTGGCATGGCGGTCGGTCTGGTGAACGGGCTTCTGGTTGTCAAAACACGGATTCCGGCCTGGCTGATCACGCTCAGCACGATGATGATCGTCAGCGCCATCGCTTTGAGCTGGTCGGGCACGACGGAGATCCGCTTTGGGGGTCTTCAGGCGTTCATCAACAACCTGTTCGGGATGGATGCCGGCTCATCGCGATACTTCACCGGCGCCGTGTGGATCGTTTTCGGCGTTTTGTTTGCTTTCCTGCTGAGCAAAACAAGGTTTGGCAGAAACACATTTGTTGTTGGCGGGGGCATACGGGCGGCGTATTTATCCGGCGTTCGGACACACTTTGTCACCGTCATGGCCTATCTGATTTCGGGCGTGATGGCGACGCTGGCCGGCATATTTTTGGCATACCGCGTCGGGTCTCTCAACCCCACCTCAGCTGAGGCGTATCAGCTGTACTCCATAGCCGCGGTGGTGCTGGGCGGCGCGAATATCAACGGCGGCGAAGGCAGCGCTTTCGGTACCTTCTTTGGCGCTATGGTGCTCGCGATACTGACCAATGTCCTCAACATCATGCAGGTTAATATTTATATTCAGAACGCGATTATGGGTCTGCTGCTGGTGTTGATCGTGTTTATTATATCGGCGCTGTCCAATAAAAGAGGGGGTTAACCGGTATTGGATGGACGCCGTATGGCATGAGCCGGGGCTTGTGCAACCGTCTGCATCGGGATATAATAGCATTTATTTGGGGGGATTACTTGATGCAGAAACGTGTGGCGGCAATACATGACATTTCCTGCTTTGGCCGATGCTCGCTGACGGTGGCGCTGCCTGTGATATCGGCCGCCGGCATTGAGGTCAGCGTGATTCCCACCGCCGTGCTGTCCACGCACACGGGCGGGTTTGACGGCTTTACCTACCGTGACTTAACGGAGGACATATTGCCCATCGTCCGGCACTGGCAGTCGCTCAGCCTGCGTTTTGACGCGGTGTACACCGGCTTCTTAGGCTCCTTTGAGCAGATCGACATTGTCACACAGGTGTTTGGTGCGCTTAAAGATTCGGATAATCTGATATTTGTGGATCCGGTGATGGCCGACAACGGCGCGCTATACAAGGTTTTCTCGTCCGATTTCCCGGCCGGCATGAGGAGGCTGTGCGCCTGCGCCGATATCATTGTGCCGAACATGACCGAGGCGGCGCTACTGGTCGGCGACGATTATCGGGAGGGGCCATATAAAAGAGATGACATTGAAAGCCTGCTGCGGCGTCTGGCGGCGATTGGGCCGCAACGCGTTGTGCTGACAGGTGTTTACTTTGGCAACGGCGAGCTGGGCGCCGCCGTGTATGACCGGGGCGCTGTGCATTATCTGATGTCCCGGCGTATCGACGGATTCTATCACGGCACGGGTGATGTGTTTGCCAGCGCGCTGCTCTCGGGCGTACTCTGCGGGCTTGGTCTCACAGACGCTGCTGCGGAGGCGGTGGAGCTCACGGTGAAGAGTATTGAGCGCACACGGTTAGCCGGCACTGACGTCCGCTTTGGCGTCAACTTTGAAGCGGGTTTGGCCGCTTTCGCCGGACGGCTCAATGCCCGTCAAGGTTTGTGACCGACGCTTTTTCAAGAAAGCTGTTGATATGATCGCGGATCTGCGCAAGACACAGCGCCAGCATGTCTGAGTCTGTGTCTTTTTTGTACCATTCCACTGTTTTTCTGATCGTTTCATCGATGCCCCACACCGGCTGCCACCCAAGATAATGCCGGGCCTTGCACGAATCCAGATTCAGCAGCCCGGATTCGCGTATACCGTCATCATGAATCGAGCATGCGTAGCTGCCGCTTCCCCACGCGGCGATCAGCTTTTCAACGAGCCGTTCCACCGTAATCAGTCCGTCAAAATCCGGCCCGAAGTTCCATGCGCCCGTGCACGCCACGTCCCCCTCAATGGCGCGGGCCAGCAGCAGCAGGTATCCGTGCAGCGGGTCAAGCACATGCTGCCAAGGCCGCACAGCCTGCGGACGGCGCAGAA
>CAZNVX010000380.1:272-3378 GCA_964576225.1 uncultured Christensenellaceae bacterium | reverse complement strand
CGGGCGGAAAAATAAGCCACATCAGAGATGCCTTTGAGTATATGGAGCCCGCTGGAGAATGATGCGCAGAATCATATTTATAGTCTTAGTGGTGATAATTCTGGTCGCGTTGCCCACTGTCACGTTGGCGGCGGACGCTTTCAGGCCGTCAAACGCGACAGTTCCCGCCACCATGCTGGCAACGATACTCACCGGCGTGATGGCGGTGCTGTTTATCATCGTGTCCGTGCTGCTGGGCATGCGCGCGCACGGTGTGGACGACGGACACGGGCGGATATGGCCGGTATTCCTGCTGACCGCAGTGCTGGCCGTGCTGCTTCGCGTGATCGTCGCGCTGGCCTACGAAGGGTATGCGACAGATATTGCCTGTTTTAAAGGCTGGGCGGCGGGCGCTTACGAATTCGGACCAGCCGGGTTCTATACCTCCGGTATATTCTGTGATTATCCGCCGGGTTATATGTACGTGCTGTACGGCCTCGGTTTTTTGCGTGAGCTTCTTGGATTGGATACGGGCTCGGCAGCATTTACGCTGTTGATCAAGCTGCCTTCCATCTTGGCGGAGGTGGCGCTGGGGCTGTTTGTCTGCCGGCTGGCGTCAAAACAGCTGGGGCGCACCTTCGGGCTGCTCTGCGGTGCCTTTTTGCTGTTTAACCCGGCGCTGTTTTTCAACAGCAGCGTCTGGGGGCAGATTGACGCATTCTTTCTCCTGTTTATCGTGCTGTGCCTGTATTATTTGCGCAAAGAAAACTTCTGGCTGGGGGCGCTGTTTTTCGCTATCTCGCTGCTGCTCAAGCCCCAGGCCATCATGCTGGCGCCTGTCGTTGGGCTGTGTTACGTGCTCCCCCTGTTCAAAAAGGGTGAGACGGGGCGCGCACTGCTGGGGCTACTCGGAGGAGCGGCGATTATGGCAGCGGTTTTCGTGGCAGGCGTGTTGCCGTTTACCGGGGATCAGCCGTATACATGGATCATTGAAAAATACATTGGAGTTGTCAACTACTATCCTTACGCGTCTCTGAACGCTTTTAACCTGTATGCGCTGGTGGGGGGCAATTGGGCGCCCGCGAGCGAGCCTTTCCTGCTGCTGGATTATCAGACCTGGGGCATTATATTTATCGGCCTTGTCTGCATTGCGGTGGTGATATTGCAGTGGCGTTCACGCGCACAGCGCAGCACCTTTGATATTGCCGCTTTTTTAATTATTTCTGTGTACATGCTGGCGCACGCGATGCATGAGCGGTATCTGCTGCCTGCATGCGTGTTCCTGCTGCTGGCTTATGTGTTCACAAGGGATATGGCGACGCTGACGTTTGCCGTCGCGTTCTCGATCACAACGCTGTTCGGCCAGTTGTTTACGCTATATGCGGACACGGTGGTGGTGGACCCGTTGCCCGTTCTGGTAATATCGGCAGCCAACATGGGGCTTTATCTGGTGTACGCCGTGCTGACGTTCAAAAGGCTTGTCAGCGGCAGCGTGCTGATCAAGAGCCCTGCGCTGAGTGGATAGACAAGAGGAATTGCAATGAAACACAACCGTGAATGGCATAGACACGCGCAGCGGCGTCTTTTCGACAAGCACGAACCCGTGCGCATGACCCGGCTGGACTGGCTGGTGATGATGGCCGTCACCCTCGCTTACGCCGTGGTGGCGTTTATCAATCTGGGTTCTTTCGACATACCCAAAACGTTTTACACACTGGACGGCAGCGAGGTGATCGTTGAGCTTGATACTGTTTCGGAAATTTCCGCTATCAAGTATTATACATCTCTGGGCGGCGGGAGCTTCTCCTTTTCCTACTCGACAGACGGAGAGGGCTATACTGACGTAACCCGTGAGGTGACAGTGAGGGCGGAGGATGGCAGCGATGTCACGACAACGGAGCCGCTCATTATTTCGCACGATACACGGGATATGTTCGAGTGGCAGTTTGTGGATGTGATTCCGTTCACGGCACGCTATGTGATGATCTCATCCTCGCCTGACGGGGGACGCCCTTTGCGCATACTTGAGATGGGGCTGATCGGTGCGGACAACCAGGCGGCAGCCGTAAAGGCGGCGGCCAGCATCGACCCGGAAGCGGCGCGCGGCAACCCGCCGGGCAACCTGTTCGACGAGCAGGAGCATGTGCCGGCGAATACATATTACATGACGGAGATGTATTTTGACGAGGTTTATCATGCGCGCACCGCGTTGGAAAACATCGAACGCTTAACGCCGTATGAGATCACGCATCCGCCGCTTGGCAAGGTCATCATTTCCCTCGGTATCCGCATTTTTGGCATGAACCCGTTTGGATGGCGCTCTATGGGCGCGCTGTTCGGGGTGCTGATGCTGCCGCTGATGTATTTGTTCGCGAAGCGGCTGTTCGTGAAAACCCAGTTCGCGTTTATTCCCACGGCATTGTTTGCGCTCGATTTCATGCATTATACGCAAACGCGCATCGCGACGATCGACAGCTACAGCGTGTTTTTCATCATGCTGATGTATTATTTCATGTATCTTTATACCGAGACCAACTACAACCGCCAGCCGCTGGGCAAGTCTCTGGTGCCGCTGGCGCTTGCCGGCGTGGCGTTTGGCCTTGGCGCGGCCACAAAATGGCTGTGTATTTATGCGGGCGCAGGGCTGGCCGTGGTGCTGGCGATACAGATGGCAAAACGGGCAGGCGAATACCGGTATGCGCGGTTTGCGCTGGCGGACGAAACGCACAGCGCTGATACGGATTCGGCGGAACGTGTGTTATTGGAGGATATTTGCCGAAATTATTTGAGCAAAACGTTTGTGACACTGCTTTGGTGTGTGTTGTTCTTTATTATCGTGCCGCTCATCATATATGGGCTCTCGTATATACCTTATATGATGGTGACAGAGAACCCATACGACTTTGAAGGCATCCTGCGCAACCAGGAATACATGTTTAACTACCACAGCAATCTGCAAACGGAATCGCCGCATCCGTTCTCGTCTGATTGGTGGTCCTGGCCGCTCAACATCAAGCCGGTATTTTTGTTCCAGGGGCAGGGCTACAGCGCGGATGTGATGTCGTCCATGTCCACGATGGGCAACCCGTTGATCTGGTGGGGCGGCTTGGGTGCGGTGATCTCGCTG
>CAZNVX010000380.1:0-262 GCA_964576225.1 uncultured Christensenellaceae bacterium | reverse complement strand
TCCACAGAGGCCGGCTGGGACAGCGCACGCTGTTTTTATCCATTGCGGGGCTTTCTCAGTATCTGCCCTGGGTGCTGATATCGCGCGAAACGTATATCTATCATTATTTCGCGACGGTACCGTTTTTGATTCTTTTGATGGCGGTGCTGGCCAAATACCTGATTGAAAGGACTAAGCACGGCAAAAAGATGGTTTTTGTGTACCTTGGCGCCTGCCTTGTGCTGTTTATGATGTTCTATCCGGTAACCACGGGCACGGTGGT
>CAZNVX010000379.1:0-3394 GCA_964576225.1 uncultured Christensenellaceae bacterium | reverse complement strand
GACGATGAAGTGAAGCAACAGCGCAACACCATAGCCAACCGCCAATCCGCAAAGAACAGGCAGCAGTTTGAAGAAGCCTTTGATAAAAATGGACACCACCACGACTGTGACCACAACAGAGGCCGCCACCACCCATTTGGTCCATAGCAGGCCGCCCACAAAATCAGCGGTAATGTCATTAAAAATGACTGTGGGCGCCAGCGTCAAACCGATAACGACAATGACAGGCCCTGTCACAATAGCGGGGAACAGCTTTTTAACTCTGTCTGTGCCGATAAGCTTGACAAGCAGCGAGAACAGCAGATAGCACGCGCCCGCCACAATCACAGCGCCGGTCGCATACTCTTTACCCTCGCTCTGCACGATAAACGTGAGCGCTGCCAAAAACGCAAAGCTGGATCCGAGAAACACAGGCACCTTGCGCTTGGTGATAAAGTGGAAAAGCAGCGTGCCGCCGCCGGCTGCAAACAGTGCAACCGCCGGGTCAAGCCCCGTGATGGCTGGCACGACAATGGTTGCGCCGAACATCGCAAACATATGCTGCAAGCCGAGCACAGCCATTTTACCCCATCCTTTTTTAACTTGTTCCATAATACCCTCCAGATGATATAATGTATTGCTGCCCGGGGTTTAAAAAAGCCTTACCGATTATTGATAAGGCAGCCCGGGCAAATCATTGATAACCACACTATCCACGCCGTCAAATTCGGCCACACGGACACTGATCACTTCATTTTTAGACGTGGGGATATTCTTGCCGACAAAGTCGGCGCGTATGGGCAGCTCGCGGTGTCCGCGGTCCACGACGACGGCCAGCTGTATGTAATTTGGCCGACCCAGATCCATCAATGCATCAAGCGCGGCGCGTGCCGTCCGGCCGGTATACAGCACGTCGTCGCAAAGCACCACCGTTTTCTTGTTGACATCAAACGCAATATCTGTTCCCTTGAACACAGGATGATCGGCCAACAGCGACAGATCATCCCGGTAGAATGTGATGTCCAGCGTGCCGATTTCCGGGCTGACTCCTTCAAACTTTTCAATATAACCGGCTATTCGTTTTGCAATGGGCACACCGCGCCGATGGATGCCGATTAAGGCCAGATCCTTGGCGCCTTTGTTCCTCTCGATAATTTCATGCGCAATGCGCCTTAATGACCGATCCAGCGCCTCGCTGTCCATGATCAATGCTTTATCCATGCCCGCCTCCTTTATGGTGTGCAAACCCATCAAAAAAGCCTTGCGCGATGGCAAGGCTAAACAGAACCAAAATGAAACTTAACCTTGCCGGACTCTCTGGACCGAATTAAAGGATTTGTATTTCTCTACAAGAACATACCACAACCCGTTGGGCTTGTCCAGTATGATTTGTGCGTTTTTTGTTCTTTTTTTAACTATCTCCACTTAAGCTCTTTTTATGATGGCATAAGGCGATATAGGTTTTTTCATCGACCTGCCGAATAATCGTCTCGAGCTCATTGTCTCCATAGGTGGTGGTGCGCCCTTCGTCGAACTCCCTGTCGACTTCCTTTTTAACAGCAGCCACCAAAGGATCGTTTTTGCTCAGAGCGTCTTTCCCCTTGAGCTTGAAGTGCGCGTTGGCCCAATGGGCAATGCCGGCGAGACCTGAATGCGCGCTGATGGCCACATGCACAGGCCGATTGAGCAATTTCTCCGTGTTAAAGATGTTATAAATCTCCTCATCTTTGAGCAGCCCGTCTGCATGAATACCGGCGCGCGTCGAATTGAAATTGCGGCCGACGAAAGGAGTCCGCGCTCCGATTTCGGTTCCCAGCTCGTTTTCAAAATACTCAGCCATTTCCGTGATGACCGCAAGATCCATGCCGTCAGTGGTCCCTTTCAATCCGCAGTATTCCATCACCATGGCTTCAAGCGGGCAGTTGCCGGTGCGCTCGCCGATGCCAAGTATTGAGCAGTTGACGGAAGCCGCGCCATAAAGCCACGCCGTGGCCGCGTTTGTGACAACCTTGTAAAAGTCGTTGTGCCCATGCCATTCAAGAAGCTCAGACGGGAAGCCCGAATAGAAATTGAGACCGTAAACGATGCCCTGCACGCTGCGCGGCAGCGAAGCGCCCGGATATGTGATGCCGTATCCTAACGTATCGCACATGCGGATCTTGATGGGCGTCCCGCTCTCCTGCATCAACTTCATCAGCTCATCCGCAAACGGAATCACAAAACCGTAATAGTCGGCGCGGGTGATATCCTCAAAGTGGCAGCGAGGCCTTATGCCGTAATCAAGCGCCATTTTGACGACATCCAGATACTGATCCATGGCCTGGCGGCGGGTCATGTTCATTTTTTTGAAAATATGGTAATCGGAGCAGCTGACAAGTATGCCCGTCTCCTTAATGCCGAACGCCTTAACGAGCTCAAAATCCTTACGGCTCGCGCGAATCCATGTGGTGACCTCAGGGAACTCGTAACCAAGATCAAGACAGGCCTGTATCGCCTCCTTATCCTTTTGCGTGTACACGAAGAATTCGCTCTGGCGGATAATGCCTTTAGGCCCGCCCAGACGATGCTCCATTTTATAAAGGTCCACCACTTGCTTGACAGTAAACGGTGTGCGCGACTGCTGCCCATCCCGGAATGTTGTGTCGGTTATCCATATCTCCTCGGGCATATGCATCGGCACCACACGGTGATTAAACGTGATTTTGGGCACCGTGTCATATTCAAACATATCTCGGAAGAGCTGCGGCTCCTTAACATCCTGAAAAGAAAAACGATAATCGTTCTCTTCCAGAAGATTCCACTTCTTATTCAGTTTACGCATTTCGGCTCCTCCTTCTATTTGAGCGCCTGCACGAATTCTTTGATACGTGCGAGACCCTTGATTATATTTTCATCCTTAACAGCATAGCTTACCCGCACATAATCATCCGCACCGAACGCCGCACCCGGCACCACGGCGGTGAGGGTATGCTTGAGCAGCACTTCGGAAAACTCCAGCGAATTCTCTATGGGCACACCGTCGTAAGCCTTCCCTTTAATACCGGAGATATTCATCATCACATAAAACGCGCCCCCCGGCATTTCGCAAGATAAGCCGTCAATGTCATTGATAAGCCCGCACAGCAGCTTGCGGCGCCTGTCAAACGCTTCCTTCATATGCGCAATAGCATCCTGCGGCCCGTTTAACGCCTCAATGCCGGCATACTGCGCGATAGAGTTTGGGTTGGATGCCGCATGGGACTGATAAGCCCCCATCACTTTGGCCAGCTGCCTGTTGCTGGCCGTATAGCCAATGCGCCAGCCCGTCATCGCGTACGTCTTGGACAGGCCGTTCACAATAATCGTGTTCTCTTTGATGGCCGGCCCGAGCGACGCAATGCTGACATGCTCGCCGTCATAGATCAGCTCATCGTAA
>CAZNVX010000378.1:0-3401 GCA_964576225.1 uncultured Christensenellaceae bacterium | reverse complement strand
ATAAAGCCAGGCTCGAATTCCCAAACGACAAGCAGACCTTTCTTAGCTGCGGCCTGCGCGCATTTTCTGAACAGGTCCACATAATAGGCTTTCACCTGATCATATGTCATGCCATCCGGCAAAACAGGCGGCGCGTCAGAATCCACACGAATGATCGGGAAGCCCATTTTAGCACAGAAGTCAACATTCTTTTCGAATATCGCCAGATATTGCTCGCCCTGTTGCAATGCGTTTACGCTCCACATATCGGCGGCAAAATCAGCCACTTCAAGTTTATTATCTGCGAGCATGCTTTTGAGTTCAGCCATCTTTTCAGGTGTGCCCCAGTCGTCGGGGTGGGCATGCGGTTTGAACCCGCCCAGGCTGATACCGTCAAAACCCATTTTTCCAAGCTCTTCGCATAACTTTCGCAAGGGTATCGGGTTTTTTGCATACTCACCGAATATATAAGCCCAACTACCAATAGAGACCTTTTTCATAATCTATCATCTCCTTATATGTTTTAATAAACTTTAAGTAGACCTGCCACTGTTGAGAATAAGCCAAAACAGCAATGACCATGCGCTTTATACGGCGAATACCGAGGATTTACCGCCGCAGATGTGGGTTTTTTAACTGACTAAATTTATTTTGTATAAGTATATGCTATAATCGACGGGCATAAGCCCATCCTATTCAGGCTCAACGCACTCTTCTATACCAAACCGTCACCAGCGAAACAAGTTCGTAATCACTTGTTTTATAAGTCGGCTTATACGTTTAAGCTCGTTGTGCTTATTATTGCATATTTATATTGTCATGTCAATAGGCAATTCCCATTAACACCTGCACAATTCCCAATGCCGTGGCCGTATGCGTAAAGCACTTATGCTTCCATTGGCTTAAAAATTGTGATCGGTCGTTTATTGCAACGCTGTTTTAGGCCGCTTGTTTATAAGTGCTTTCTAATAAATTCAAGGCCTTTTATCGCAATGTCATCCGTATTTTGGACAAACGGGCGCCATAGCCTCAGCAGCGGAAGCGTTTCGGGAACATTGGCATTGAATGCTTCAATGATCAGGTTGCCGTTATACCCGCCCTTTTTGAGTGCTTCAAAAACCGAAGGCGGAATGGCATGCCCCATGCCAGGTATACCCCTGTTGTTTTCAGATATATGCACATTGTGGATCCGGTCCATCACGAGTGTCCAAGAAGCCGCCGTATCATATTCCTCGATATTTGCATGATGCGTGTCAGCCAGAATTCCAAAGCTGTCGACGCCCACTTCCTGGCAAAATTCGTAAGCCTGCTGCGCCGAATTGAGTATATACATCTCGAAGCGGTTCAATGGCTCGGCGGCCAGTTTAACGCCTATTTCCTTCGCGTAAAGCGCGCATTCACGCAGACCCTCTATCGCAAATTTGAGCTCATCTTTCGTGGGCCCCACCTGTGTGGTGTTGCACAACCCTTGGAACATGGGGCCGCTGAACACCGTGCCGCCCAGATCTCTTGTTTTGGTGATGCAGCTTTTGAGAAAATCGATTGCTTTCCTTCGCATTTGCGGGTCAGGACTGATAATATCCATATCCGACGCGACATAAACATCAAGCGCGCAGGCCGCCAGGCCAAGCGCCGCCGCTTTGCTGGCAAACTTATCAACCTCTGACGCGCTTAATCCACCCACGCCAATCTCAAAAGCGTCAAATCCCCAATCCTTGAGCTTGTCGAGAATATAACCGTCCTTCGAGAAATCAGGTGCCCCTGTCCAAAGCAATAAATTGATACCGACTTTCATAACAAACCTCCTTGGTATTATTGTCGTTCGAAGCGATCTGCTGTGAGCAGCCGCCCAATCATAATATTATATCCTCATAGCAACATTGCGCTGATTCTTTGTGCGAGAGTGACTGCGAGCGCCGCATGTCCTTCGGGTTCCAAGTGAATGCCGTCTTCCAAACTTGGCTTCGCCACCGTCGCCGCATCCAAGAAACCGCAGCCATACTGCTCGGCCAGTTGATCATACCAGTTATTCAGCTGGTTTGCCTTTTCTGCCGATGTCGAGTCAAAATACTCGCCTATTTGGCCGTTCAACCCTGGCACGCTGATGCTAACAGGCGACACAATCAGCAATTTGGGCGGCTGACCATTTTTTCCGTATGCCGCCTGTCTTGCTTGTATGATGATCGACTCCAAGCCTTTGGCTATCATATACGGGGTCAGGTTCAAAAACTTTTTTGTATCATTGGTGCCTAGCATCACGAGAACAAGATCGATCGGGCAGTGTGTCATAAGATATGTGTTCAATGTCATAAGGCCGTTACGCCCAGGCTCAATGGGGTCGTCAAACGCCGTTGTCCTGCCGTTCAGCCCGGCTTCAACAACATAATACCCATCACCCAGCAGGCTGGCAAGACGACGCGGCCAGCGTGTCTTCTCATCAAACCGCTCACCGGTGCCGGCTGCATAGCCCCAGGTATTCGAATCACCATAACAGAGTATCGTTTTTTCCATGTTTCTTTGCCGCCTTTATAAGCCTGCGGGCTGATTATATAGGCTTTAACGCTTATACAATGGACGCCCGCAGAAAACCAGCCCCCTCGGCGATGGACATATCCGCTCTGAAAAGCCCGGCTGTGCCGGCTACGAAAATATCCGCCCCGGCTTCACGCATCTTCTTGGCGTTTTCGAAGCTGACGTTGCCGTCCACCTGCAGCTTGATGTACGGGTATCCGCTGTTGTCGATCATGCTGCGCACAGCAGCTATCTTCTTGAGCGTCTGCACAACCAGCTTCTGTCCGGCAAATCCGGGGTTCACCGTCATCACCAGCACAAAATCCAAATCATCGAGTATGGGTTCTAGCACGCATACCGGGGTGCCCGGATTGATCGCGACGCCGGGGTGCGCACCCAGCTTTCTGATTGCTGTGAGCAGCCGTTGAGCATGGTTCGTCGCCTCCGCATGAAAAGAAACATAGTCTCCTTCACGGATATCAAAAAAACCAAGCTTATCCTCCGGCCGTTCCACCATCAGGTGGATGTCAAAAGTGATGCGGGTCACGTCCCGAAGGCTGTTGATCATGCACGGACCTAACGTGTAGTTGGGAACAAAGCTGCCGTCCATGATATCAAAATGAAGATACTCAATGCCGGCATTCTCCAATGCTGTCAGATCTGCTTGAATGTTTGGGAAATTCACGCACATCATGGATGCTGCAATTTCTCCTGCCAATATTCTTCCCTCCTGCAATTCGCGTTATGGCCTGACGATCATCCGCATTCCCTTGTGTCCCTCAGCCGCTTTGAAGGCTTCGGCGATCTGATCCAGAGGAAATATATCGGAAATGAACGGCTTTACATCAATCGTTCCGGACGCGATCAGATCGATCGCCTTTAGATGATGGATCGGCATCGCGCCGTGCGCA
>CAZNVX010000377.1:0-3404 GCA_964576225.1 uncultured Christensenellaceae bacterium | reverse complement strand
AAATCAGCGGCAGCAATTTTGTCCAGCGTCATAGCTTCTCCAAATACGCGTAGGGTCAGAAGAACGCGGAGTGAAGTTTCGAACGGGGTGTTAAACAGTTCAGTCATCGTCAAACACCCACTGGATTTTCCCGTCATTCACCAGCATATGGCAAATGCCTTTCTTTTCGCTGTTGTTTATTAGATCTTTAATTTGCGTGAGAAAAGATTTTGTTAGCGTTATCTGTGACACCTGATTTAAAACAGCCAATAGGCGTTTAAAACCGTCATCAAAATCATTCCAACATACATCAATGATACCGTTGTAAGCATCTTCCTTTATCTTGCCAAATTCCACATCACCATTCTCGAATATTTCACGCACTGAACGCTCTACCCGAACAGCATTATAATAGTTTTCACGCTGATCCGAATAGTTACGGCGATATCTGGCGTTAAGTGTAGACAAATTATCTTTCGTTACACAAGCCATACCTGTAGCTTGTGCGTAAGCAGCAAATAATGCCTTAATGTATGGCATTTCCTCTTGGGCAATATCTTCGGGCGGAGTTATTTTTTTATGTAGGTTAAACACCTGCCCGTTAATTGAAATTTTTCCGTCCCTTACATATACAGTTGCTATTGGCACCCCTGTTAGTTTCTGCTTCCCATATGAAGCAACACCAGCGGGGGTGTCTTTTCTTTTTGTTCGCCTCGCAGTTTCCGTCAAAATTGAAACAAAGAGCTTGGCGCATTTATCGGCGACATCATCGCCTTGGATATCAATGCCAAGCTCTGTTAATTCCTTTTCAAGATTTTCTGCGAGATCGTTAGAAAGGCTGTCATTTATATAAGCTGAAAAGCACATAGGGTCACTTGAGTCGAGAAGCTGTGCCGCAAGTGATATTGGAAACGGCTTCGATCCGTTATATATGCGATTTTTGTAATCTGGAGTTTTATCAGTCAGAGGGCTTCCGGCGAAGTCTGCATCATCCACGACAAAATTACAGAGTAGGTCATCTAGATACTCTGCTGGCTGCTTTGCTTGTCCAATATAGGGATACATCATTCTGAAATATTCATCCGGCTTCACAAGTGCCTCTCCTTTCTCTGCCCATAGTCCGAATCGGTCCGAATCAGTCCGTTGCGTTCCGTGGTGAAAACAGAAAATCAAATACAATTATATTGTCAGCAGAATGATTCATATCTGAAGAAAAATGCAATACAAGGCTGGTTGCAACAGCTGATGCAACAAACTAAAGGTATTATATGACAAATTTTCGCAAATGTCAATAGTTTATTTGCTTTCGTAAACGCATTAACTGCAAAAATGAACACATTTTGCTGAACAAATAAATCTCAAAGCCTGAGATGCGCATTAAGGCGGCGGGATACATAGGAAGTTCCAAGCACGGCAAACGCCGTGTTCGGAGCCTCGGATGTACCCACCGTGCCTTGTCATGCCCATTTTTCAGGCGCAACGGTCGGTGTACATCGAAGCACCGACTTTTTATGTGTCCTTGTCGCCCTCATCCGCACACAGGCGGAAAGGACACAACGCATGAAAATTCAATGGAAATTCGCAGACGGAACCACATCAGAAGTTGAAGTCAACGAGGAAATCGGCAACTACATAACAGCATCACGACGCGAGGAGAGCAATCTCGCCCGCAAGGAGCGCTACCACTGCTATTCGCTCGACGCTATCGATTACGAGGGACTCGAGTATGCGACAGACACTACTCCCGAAACCGATTTGATACGCGAAGAAGACGCCGCTCGGATCAACAATGCGCTGGACAAGCTTTCGGAAACACAGAAACGGCGACTGTTAATGCTTGCTGATGGCTTGTCGGTTAATGAGATTGCCCGTATCGAAGACATCGCTCCAAACGCTGCGTGGAAATCAATCGAAGGCGCAAAGAAAAAATTTAAAAAGCATTTTTAGAAATGGGTGTATAAAACACCCGCCTTTTCTCCGTATACCGAGGGACACAACTACACCGTCCCTCGGAAAGGACGGAGAAAAAAATGAAGCACAATTTGAAAATCAGCGTTTCGAAGAAGCCTACCGAGGGCGGTGTCGTCAGATGCCGACGTGTATCAATGCGCGAGCGACTACTTCGGCATTTCTTCGGTGAAAAGCACCGTGTGATGGTAATCGTACCGGGTGACAGCGTCGAGTGCGTATCCATTACGGAGTTGCCCGGCGGAGGTGATGAAGTCAAATCAAAGATTTGGAGTGGGTACCCCAGAACCTTGTTACTCGCAAATCTCGTAATAATGAAAGGATGAAAATATCATGAAAAGCAACGAAAACAAAGCTCTTACCACCAAGAACAGTGCGTTTATGGCACTGAAAGATTTTAACTTAAACGATGCGCTCACCGAGGAACTTTCCGGTTTATCCGGCAGTTTTGAACGCATTAAAATTCCTGCCGCCGGTATGACGGTATTTGAAATTCCCGGTGAAAATCCCGACAGTCCTGAAACCGTCAAGGAATTTTCGGCAGTTATCCTGCATCACCACCCGCTGTATGCCTACTATACGGACAAATACACCGGCGGATCTAATCCCCCTGATTGCGGCAGCTTTGACGGCATCACCGGCGTAGGTAATCCCGGTGGCGATTGCGCGGGGTGCCCGTTTAACAAATTCGGTTCCGGCGAGAACGGAGCGAAAGCCTGTAAAAACCGTCGCCGCATTTATCTGCTCCGGGAGGGCGAGATTTTTCCGATGATCCTCTCCCTTCCGACCGGATCGCTTAAGGACTTTACTCGCTATATTATGCGTCTGCTCTCCAAAGGCAAGAAATCTAATTCGGTAGTCACTAAATTCACCCTAAAAAAGGCTACCAACAACAGCGGTATTGCATATTCACAAGCGCAGTTCTCGGTCGACCGCGATTTAACGGGCGAGGAATTCGCTCTTATTTCAGGGCTTGCCGAACAGGTCAAAGCATTCTCCGTTCGTGTCGGCTACGACAACGAATCCTCCGTTGATGTAGCTGCAAACATTGACCCCGAAACAGGCGAAGTTATTGAGCCGCTCGCTTAAAACATAAAGCCGCAGGTCGGGTAGTACATGACCACCCGACCCCAGCGGCAGATTGGAGCAATTTATGGATTACAACATTATCTATGCAAATAAAGAAATACACGATTATATCAGCGGTGCGGACGTCGTTGCATTTGACTTTGAGACAGCGCCGGACGATGAATGGCGCGACGAGCCGAAGGCAGCACTTGACGCGCACAAGGCACACATTGTTGGCATAAGCCTTTCGGTCAAAGAGGACAGCGCTGTGTACATACCCCTCTCGCATAAGGTTGGCGTTAATGCAATAGACCCCACTGGTGTGATGGAATACTGTAACCGTCAAATAGCTGGTGTCTTGTCAGCTATTTGACTTTATGATATCATTT
>CAZNVX010000376.1:0-3414 GCA_964576225.1 uncultured Christensenellaceae bacterium | reverse complement strand
AGGCGATCTGAGCGATCTGGTCCTGCCCGCCCATCGGCGCAAACCCCAGCCCGTGGTCCTCGTCCAGCCAGGACTCGTCCGCTGCCCGCGCGGTGTCGATCACAAATGTGAACGCCGTGGGCAGCCCCTCGGGCGGTATCACGATAAAGCTGCGCCACGGGAAAAACGCGTCCGTCGTCCAGCTCAATGTCCTCAGCCGCGAGCCCAGATACACGTCAATCCCCTCTTTTTTCATCTGCGCCTGTATCGCCGCGATGCGTGCGGGAAAATCAATGAAATACGGATCCTTCGTCATTGTCATGGCCTCCTCCTCATTCAAACCGCGTGGGAATCGTCGCGATGATCTTGTTGAGCCGGTCCACGAGCGACGCCAGCTTCAAGGCCTTCACCATGTTGCCGCGCAGCTTGAGCTTGCCGCCCATCAGCGCCTTCTGCGCGCCCAGCTCCGCGCGGGATATTTTGGCGAAGGTCTCATATTCGCCTGTAATGGTAAACTCCGCTTTGGGCGCCGGCCCCTCGCCCACCTGCACGCTCTCCACCGCCCCGCCCGCAAACGCCACGTAAAAATACTTGTCGGCGCCATTGCCCGGGCAATGCGTATAGATGTTGGTCATCGATGATGTCAGGTTGTTCATCTTCTCCGGCGTCAGGCCCTCCCTGAACCGTTTTTCCACCTCTTCGCCCCACTCGGGGGACAGATACAACAGCTTTTCCATCAGGGTCACTCCTTTCATTGATAAGGCTCCGAAAGCGGCAGCGCTTTGGAGCAGCCAAAAAGAAAAAGCAGCGTGTTGGGCTGCTTATTTGCTGATGATGCCGTTTAGCAGCAGGTCGAGCGCCTGAGCCATGTGGGTTTCCATAAACCGCTCCTCGCATTCGATGTACGCCCGTATGATAAAACCCTTGTAGATGGAGAAAATGATCTCGGCCACCATGGCGGTGTCCAGCGCGCGGAATTCACCGCTACGCTGCCCGTCCTCCAGCACGCGGGCAATCATGCCAACCGACTCCGCGTTGATGTCTTCATACGGGTCGGCTTCGGGAAACATGGGGAATATGGTATGGTCGTTTTTGAGCAGCGCACAGAAATCCGCATCCTCCGCCAGATACAGCAGCGCCGTCTCGCACATCACGCGAAAGCGGTCCGTGGCGTTGTCCGCGCACGCCGCCGCCGCCTTCACGCGGTTCTGCCAGCGCAGAACGCAATAGCGCACCACATCCTCATACAGCGCCCGCTTGCCGGTGGTATAGGCATAGATGCTGCTGCTGCCCAGGTTCAGCGCCCCGGCGATGTCCTCCAGCGTTGTCTTTTTATAGCCATATGCGGCAAAGCACTTGAGGGCGGCCTGCAAAATGGTCTCGTCGTCAATCCGTCTGCGCATGATCATTTTCCTTTAATCGAATGCTTTGTTCGTTTATTCGATTATAACCCCTTTCCATGCGCTTCGTCAATACGCCCCGGATTGTTTTTAACGGTCTTGGACACAGGTATATGATGCCGGTTGTCTTGACAAACTATTGATAAAAACGGCATTGACGGAGGAAAACACATGGACGATCATCATGACCTGCAAAAGCTGCCCATGATGGCCTTGCAGGATATCCCCACGCCCGGCACAGACGCGCAGCGCATCGTGGCGCTGGTCAAAGAGAGCGGACGTATTACCGGCTACAAGCTGTCGGACGGGCGCATCATCGGCAAAGAGGACGGCGTGGCGCTGGCCCGTGCCGGCGGCATTGCGGGCGTGGGTATTGCCACGCGCCACGGCAGTGAATACCTCAAATCCCTGCCGGACGACAACGAGCAGAACAACTTAAGCCATCTGCCCTCCATATCCCAAACCGAAAAATAATTATTGATTTTCAATAATTATTTTGCTATAATCATCATCGTCAGAAAGGACGGTGATGTTTTTTGTCAAAGCTGGCCTTGCGCTATAACGCGGCGGATGCGGCCTTTGGCGCACTCGCGCTGCTGGTCGGCGCGGCGCTGCTCATCGGGTTCGGCGCGGCGGGAGACGGCGTGCTGCGCGTGCTGCTCTGGCCCCATGCCAAAGCCGCCGAAGCCTTCTACCGTTTGGCGCTGCTCTACCAGAACGGCACAGGCTACATCGCGCCCGGGGGCAGCTTCGCCATCGGCCCGGCCTGCATGGGTCTCAATTTCATCGTCATGCTGTTCTGCCTGATGGTCTGCGCCTTTACCCGGCGGTTTCGCGGTTATCGCAAGGCCGTCTTTTTTATGCTCGCGCTCGCGGGCGCCGCCGTCACCGGCGTCATTATCAGCTGCGTGCGCATCATCGGCTCGGTGCCCTTCCTGGCGTTTGAAAAGTTCGCCACCCTCCACACAGGGGTCGGCATCGTCCTGTATCTCGCCGCTCTCACCGGCAGCTATATATTCGTCAATAAAATCACAGGAGGCCATTATGAAAAGCATCGGTAACCCCGCGCGCATATTCCTTTTCGTCACGCTGCCGCAGTCGCTGCTGGCCGCCGGCCTGATCGCCCTGCTGACGCAAACGGCGCACACCGGCGCGCTCTGGATGCTGGTCGTCAGCGCCGCTGTCAACACGGCGTTCACCGCATACGCCGTTATCCGGCGCAGGCAGCCCGCCATGGGCAGGCCCGTCATCATGGCGCTGGCCGCCGCCGGGTGCCTCGCGCTCGCCGCGTCCGCGCTGCTGCTCGGCGAAGCCGCCCTTTTTGGCGGCGCCCTCAGCCTGCGCCTTTTCGCCATGCTGCTCTGCGTCGTCACCGCGCTGTACGCCGCTTTTGCGCTGGCCGGGGCGCTGAGCCCCAATGCCGATTCAGGCCGGTACATACTCGGGCTCGCTGCCCTGCCGCTTGCCTGGTTTCTCGCCTTCAACATCGTCACCGGCATCCGTCTGGAGACGGTTTCCATGATCCTCATCGTCGCGGGCGCATTTGCCGCCGTGTTCCTGTTCATCCGCATCCTGCGGACGCGCGGCGCACAGACGTTGCTGCCCAGCCGGAAACGCCGGTGGATCGTGCTCTACGCCATCTTCTCCATCGCGCTGCCGCTCGTCGGGCTTTCCCTCAACCACGGGATGGAAAACTTTTTCGGGGACTTTTCAGACCCTGCGTTTTTCATCATCCCCGTTATCAACGGCGTGCTGCTGCTCCTGCCGCCCTTTGCGGACAAACGCCTGCGTCTGCTGCGCTTTTTCCTTGTGTCCGCGGCGCTCGTTTACTTTGTCTACTTCTTTATCGTCTTCATCCCGTTTATGCCCATCGGCTTTATCGGCCTTATCTATGTGGTGGGCGTGCTGCTGTTTGCCCCGGCGGGCGCGCTGGCCATGCAGGTTATCGAGCTGATCCGCGAGTGCCGGCATCTGCTGCCGCTGTGGGGCGGCGGCCGCGTGCTGCTGGTCTTCGTGTCGGCGCTGCTGCTCATCC
>CAZNVX010000375.1:0-3436 GCA_964576225.1 uncultured Christensenellaceae bacterium | reverse complement strand
CGAACGGCTGGACGGCATCATCTACTGTGGTATCGCGGCGCTGGGCTTCGCCACACTCGAGAACTTTGTCTACATCCTCTCCTACTCATCGGTGGCTCCGGATATCTGGATCACTCGGGGTATTTTCAGCGTACCGACGCATATGCTGCTGGGTATTACGATGGGGTATTATCTCTCCATGGCCAAATTCTGCAACAACCCGCGTCTCTGCGCCGGTTATTATCGAAAATCACTGCTCATTCCAGCGCTGCTGCATGGTACGTTCGATTTTATATTGATGTCACAGATACCGCTGCTGTCATTGATGCTGATTCCTTTTTTGGTCTATTTATGGATTTCTTCAATCATTAAATTGCGTCGGTATTATAAAGAATCAAAAGAAACTCACCGCAGCTCTCTTTAAAAAGCCAATAGTGATATGAATTGACATTGACCTACACATCTTCTGTCATATAAAATATTTACAGAAAGAGGGGAAAGTCATGCGTGTCGTGCAGAAGAATGTTCGTATCAAAAAGCTGATCACGCAGATGCTTTGGCTGCTGCCAGGCATCTTGTTTTACGCGCTGTTCAGGCTGTCTTTCCTGTGGCCGCAGTTAACCGAGTCGGTATACTCCCGCGGCATTTTTCGTGTGATCAGCCAATTTATCTCAACGGCTACGGGATGGCTTCCTTTTTCTTTGGGAGAATTCCTGCTTTATGCTTTTGCACTGTTTGTACTTTTGCACCTAATTTTCATGATTGTTCATGCCATTCTTGCGGGAAAAGCGTGGTGGTATATACTGCTGCGCCGCATCATCGCACTGTTGGGCGTTGCTTCCGTGATATATGCCGTGTTTATAGGTCTCTGGGGATTCAACTATGCGCGGCAGCCATTAGGCGATAGTCTCAGGCTGGATACGTCCCCCGCGACGGTGCATGAGCTTTATGACACATGCAAAGCCCTTGTCCATGAAGCCAATGCCCTTCGTTCATTGGTGCCTGAAGATGACAACGGTGTTTTCTCACCGGCAGACTCCAAGCGCGATATCATGGATAACGTTTCTTTGTATTATAATAAAGCGGCCACGCTCAGCGGATTCGACTGGCTTTCAGGCAGCTTTGGCCGGGCCAAGCCTGTGCTGTATTCCACAGGTTTGTCTTATGCGCATATCAGCGGCGTATATTTCCCTTTCACCGGGGAAGCCAATGTCAACGCAGATATCCCGATGCTGTACTTTGCCGCATCTGTGGTTCATGAAGCCGCGCATCAACGCGGTTTTGCGCGGGAGGATGAAGCCAATTTTCTTGCTTATTACGTGGGCTATTTTTCCGGAGATCCTTCCATTCGATACTCTGGCACAATGCTTGCACTGAGCCATTCGATGAGCATGCTCTACAGAGCTGACACCAGCCTGTATTTTGACGTAAGAGATCTGTACAGCGAGGGGTTGGTTCGGGATATTTCAAACAACGTCGCCTATTGGCAGCAGTTTGAAAGCCCCATCAGCGAGACAGCGAAGGAAGTGAACAATACGTTTTTAAAAGCCAACATGCAGGAGGACGGCGTAAAAAGCTATGGACGCATGGTGGATCTGCTGATCGGTTTCTGGCGTGCTGGCGGGATAAACACGAACCTGTATAAATATGACAAGATGTGATGCCACCCCAATGCAAAAGCCGCTTGCGCGGCTTTGTGTTTGTTATGCAGATGGGTTATGGTGAGCCGGACATGCGCACTATTTAGTGAGTGCGACCGCGTCTGATGCAAACACCACGATAACGCCGTTGCTGTTCCAGACAAGGCTGTCATCTTCCGTTACGATGTTCTCGAATTTATCTCCATACGTCTCATAAACGATTTCAGCATGTTTACCGTAAAGAGTGGGCGCGCAGCTGATGTGCCCCGTCACAGTCTTCACGCTATCATCATACTTCTCATTAATCGTAAACTCATGGGATACGGTATTCGCATCTCCTTTTGTCATTTTCACATAACTGAGCGTCATGCCGTTCTGGGCTTCCACGGATACATAAAGAATGGAGCCAGGCAAAAGATCTGTTTCCCCTGAAACGGTGATCTTTCCGTTTTCCACGGATATATCGCAGCTGCCTTTTACCGGCACCGTGACAGCTCCTTCTTTCATTTTGGGTTTAGACAAATCGGCACTCCCGCATCCGGCAAGCAGCGCAGAGATTATGATAACGGCCATTACCGCGGATATTATCTTAACATACCTTTTCAGCATCATTTGCCCCTTAATTAGAATTACGTACTCAAGTATACAAAAAATATAGCTGTATGTAAAGAGAAATACTTGGTTTGTCTGCCTTTGCCTTTGGTTTGCATTTTTATTCGAAAGCATGGCATTCAATATGCTTTGCCTGCAAAAAAATCGGTTGTTTTAATTCGAGTGTTAAAGTTTATATTTACTTAAGTCATTATAACATGGGCAGGTGTGAATATTTGGCGATTAAACGCAAATACCTGGGCGAAATGCTGATTGACGTGGGTATGATCACGCGTGATCAGCTTGAAGAATGCCTCATTGTTCAAAAAAAGAGCGGTGACCGCCTAGGCAAGATTCTCAAAAACAAGGGCTTTGTGACCGAGCAGCAGCTGATGGAAATCATGGAGTTCCAGCTGGGCATCCCTTTTATCAATCTTGATAAAGTTAACATAACGCATATGCTATCGAAGCATATTCCTGTTACGCTAGCCAGAAAGCATAAAATGGTGCCTGTGAAAGCTGAAGGTAAAAAGCTTTTTATCGCCATGGACGACCCTGTGGACTTTATTGCGATTGAGGATGCGCGTGTGGTATCGGGGCTCGAGGTGTTTCCGATGCTTGCGCTGGAGCACGCCATTGAAACGGCCATCACCAAGGTATACGGGAACGAATATGCCGAGACGGCGATTAAGGAGCTTGCCGACGAGAATGCCGAGGAAGTGTCAGCAGCCGAAGATTCGTCGGTCTCGAACATTTCAAACGCGCCCATCGTCCGGCTGGTCTCCTCAATTTTTGAACAGGCTGCCAAGGCAAAGGCCAGTGATATTCATGTGGAGCCGACTGAAAAAGACTTGCGTGTGCGTATGAGGATTGACGGCCAGCTGATCACTGTGCTGACGGTACCCAAGAAAGCGCAGTCCGCGGTGATCACACGACTTAAGATTATCGGTAATATGGATATTGCTGAAAAAAGGATGCCGCAGGATGGCCGGTATAAGCTCGCCACGGCGGGCAATGAGATTGATGTGCGTATGTCGTCGCTCCCCACCGTGCACGGCGAAAAGGTGGTCATGCGTCTGCTGGACAAGCAGAACTTTTTGATTGCCAAGGATAAACTGGGTTTCTCCGAAGCCAATATCGCCAAGTTTGACGCGCTGCTCAAGAATCCCCATGGCATCATACTGATTACCGGCCCAACCGGCAGCGGCAAATCCACCACACTGTAT
>CAZNVX010000374.1:0-3450 GCA_964576225.1 uncultured Christensenellaceae bacterium | reverse complement strand
CCCGGTTCTGCGGCTCCCGCCGCGTTGTTTATCGCCGCATAGCCCGCAGAGCCCATGATACGGGTGTTCAGCCACTTTAAGCTCAGCCCGGCGCTCAGCGTCGCGCCAAACACGCTCCAGCCCCGTTTTATGGCATGACAGAACGTGTGGACGCGGCAATCGGGATCCCGCAGCGGTTCATCCGCAAACACGGCTATCTGCCCGCTGGTGCCGATGCTCGAGCAAACGATGCCTGGCCTGACCGCGCCGTTGCCGATGTTCTGCACAGGCTGGTCGCCGCCGCCGTATATCACCGGCGTGCCTTTCGCCAGCCCTGTCTCCGCAGCGGCCTCGGGCGTCACCTCTCCGGCAACTGTTTCCGCCTCGAAACAGGCTGGAAAAAGCCTTCGGTCCAACCCCAGCGCATCGATGATTTGCCACGACCACTGTCTTTGCACCGTATCGTATGCTGTTGTGGACGACGCGTCGGAGGCGTCCGTGGCAATACGCCCGGTCAGACGGTAGCGTATGTAATCCTTGGGCTGCAGGACGCAGCGGATGCGGCCGAACGTGTCAGGTTCGTTGTCCCGCAGCCACAGCAGCGACGGCAGCGCAAACCCGGGGCACACGCGGTTCAGCGTGATGGCATGGATATCTTGCTCCGGCAGTGTTTCATAAATGCGGGTTACCTGCTGTCCGGATCGGGTGTCCAGCCATATGACCGCCGGGCAGGCCGGTTCGCCTGCCGCATCGAGCGCCACCAGGCCGTGCATCTGCCCCCCGAGGCCGATACCCGCGATATCGCGCATCTTATCCGGCTGCGCAACCGCCAAACGCCGCAGCACGCACACCGCCGCGTCCCACCAGACAGACGGATGCTGCTGCGCACCGCCGTCCGGGAGTATCTCCGGTTCATAGCTGTGCTGCTCCAGCGCGACCGTGCGGCCGTCCGGCGACACCAGCATGGCTTTTATACCGGATGTGCCAATGTCGATACCCAGCAAATACTGTCCCTTGCTCATCAGATCTCCCGTTTTGTCTTAGACAGACACAAAATTATGTGGATGCCGTCAGCTGCGCCTTTTACGCAGCATATGGCCGAAAGCCAATGTTCGCGGCGCCTGGCCGATCACCAGCATTTCTTTGGGATGCGGTGCGCTTTCCCGTGCCGCTCCCTCCGGCGTGCTTATATCTTTGACAACAAAGGCCACGCTGCCCGCCGGCGTCAAAGCCTCAAGCTCGTCGCCAATACAGAATTTCCCGCGCTGCTCAACCAGCACCCGGCCGCACGCATCCGGCATGCCTTTGACAACACCCACAAAATCGTACGTGCGCACCGCCACGCCGCGCTGTGTGTCCTGACCGGATTCACGCGGGTTGCCAAAGTAGAAGCCGGTGGTGAACGGGCGGCTGCCGGCTTTGGCCACCTCTTTTAGCAGGGCAGCGTCAAATGGCCGGGCCGCTTCAAGGTCATCGATCGCCCGCCGGTAAGCTCCCGTTACACACGCGACATAGTAAGCGGACTTCATGCGCCCTTCGATCTTCAGCGACGTCACCCCGGCGCGTTTGAGTTCTTCAAGGTGCGCGATCATGCACAGGTCTTTGGAATTCAAAACATATGTGCCGCGGTCGTCCGAAAACGCCGGAAAATACTCGCCGTCATAGCCGCGTTCCGACAAATGGTACTCCCAGCGACAGGGCTGCGCACATGCGCCGCCGTTGCCGCTGCGCCCCGTAAAAAAGCTGCTCAAAAGGCAGCGCCCGGAATAAGCGATACACATCGCACCGTGTACAAACGCTTCCAGTTCCAGCGTATCCGGCGTATTTTTTCGGATCTCGAGGATTTCCTGTATGGAAAGCTCGCGCGATAATATCACGCGGCTGATGCCCTGTTCGTGCCAGAACCGGGCGCTTAACGCATTGGTGGTATTGGCTTGTGTGGATAGATGCACCGGCATATCCGGCGCTATACGGCGACAGAGCGCCAGCACGCCCGGGTCCGATACGATCAGCGCATCCACGTTTGCGTCCCGAAGCGCCGCTATATAATCGTCCAGCCCGTCAAAGTCGCGCGCGTGGAACACGGCGTTGAGCGTGATAAAGAGCTTTTTACCCCGCGCATGCAGATGCGCCGCCGCTTTGGCGATCTCCTCCGGCTCGAAATTGTCCGCAAAAGCCCGCAGACCGTACGACTTACCGGCAGCGTAGACCGCATCCGCCCCAAAATCCGCGGCGGCGGCCAGACTCTCCCAGCTCCCTGCGGGAGCAAGCAGCTCCAAACGGCTCTCCGCCGCGCCTACCACAGCGGCGAATATTCGGCGACGTTGGCGTTATGCTCCTCAAGCGTGGTGGCAAACGCAAGGTCGCCTGTTTTGGGATCCTTGTTGCAAAAATACAAGTAACCTGTCGTTCTGAACTCTTCATCGGGATAAAGAGCGGCTTCTATCGCTTTCTGTCCGGGGTTCGCGATGGGGCCGATGGGCAGGCCGCTGATCAGATACGTGTTGTACGGCGACTCGATCTTTCTTTCCTCTTCCGTATACACGAATTTCTTGAGCTTTGTCACATACCGCAGCGACGCGCATGAATCCATGCGCATGTCGGCATCCAGGCGGTTGTGGAACACCGCCGACACCTTCTTGAAATCCTTGGGCAGCGCTTCCCATTCAATTATGGACGCCAGCGTCATCACTTCGTCGATGGTCATGCCGAGCTCCGCCGCCTTGTCCTCATACTGAAGCGTAAACACCTGGTCAAAACGCTTTAACAGCTTGTCGATCACATCTTTTGGAGTGGCGTCCGCATAGAATTCGTAGGTGTCCGGAAACAGATAACCCTCCAGCAGATATTTTCGCCCGGTCATCTCAGCCGTCGCAGACACCGCACGAATGTATTTATAATCGGCCAAAGCAATCACGTCGTTACACAGCGCCAGAAACTCCTCATAGGCGCCGTCATCAAATACGCCCTGAGCCACCAGCTTGCCGGCGATGTCTTCTGCTGTCATGCCTTCGGTAAACGTGATCTTGACAACCTGCCTGCCTCCGTCGCCCGCGGCGAGTGTTTCCATAATCTGTTCCATCGTCATGCCGGGCGACAGCTGATATTTTCCGGCCTGAAGACTGGAAGCCATATCGTTAAAATCCACATAAATCTGAAAAACAAATTTGTTTCGGATAATCCCCTGTTCAAAGAGCAGGGTGGCAATACCAGACAGCGACGAACCGGTCTTCACCTCCACCTCTTTGACCTCGGACGTATCGTCGGCCAGCGGCGCAAGATAGTTGCCTTCAACATAATTGTAGATCGAAAGTCCGATAAAAATGATCAGCCCAAGGCTGACAGCCAGAATCAGCACAGGACGCAGCACACGCCACACCACCCAGCCGGGCGTGTATTCTCTTAAGGATCCCCTCTCCTCGCATTTCTCCAGCGGTTCTTTGGGCGCGCCGTCAATCATAAACGCTTTTG
>CAZNVX010000373.1:2883-3469 GCA_964576225.1 uncultured Christensenellaceae bacterium | reverse complement strand
CAGTGTTTGCAGCCGTTCAAGCGTTTCCGTCATGGCCTCCCCGTCCGCATATTCAAACCTGCAGTGCGGGATGGTCTTCCATATCACGTCAAAGGCTTCGTCAGCGCCGCCCGCGGCCACAGCGGCGGCAGCCTTTTTCTGGCTGGTTTTCACAAAATCGATGGACTGCTTAAGCTTGCCCATCAACCCTTTAATGCCCGCGGGTTTTTCATGCATCACGTCGCGGCGCACCACAAGACAGCTGCCCGCCGGCGGCAAAGACCCCGTCAGGCCGGTCCACTGATCCGCCAGATCAAAGCAGACCCGCCCGTTTTCGCTGTGCGCCCGCACTGCGGCATATTGATCGGCCCGAAGCAGCAGGATATCAAAGCTCTTGTCGCTCACCGTTTGCCTGACGGCTTCGTCGTCCGCGTACGCAACGCTCAAAGTGACGCCCGCGCCGGAAAGCAGCGTGCTGAGCATCTGATGCTCGGGCGTGCCCTGAAGGGATTCGGGCGCCACCGCCTGCCGCCCGTCAAGATCAAACACGGAATGAACCGCGCCGCCGTTCTCCAAAATCACCAGGTTCAGGTATGACGTGACCGCC
>CAZNVX010000373.1:0-2873 GCA_964576225.1 uncultured Christensenellaceae bacterium | reverse complement strand
TCCAGCCCGTCCATATACCGCGCAGCCAGCAGCGCCGCGTCCAGCGTGCCGCCGTTCAGACCGTTTATGATCTTCTCATATCCGTCAAACACGCTCACCGTATAGTTAGGGCCCAAACTGCGGCTCAATTCATAAGCGTTGTATGCACCGGGCTCCGACACAAAGCCCAGGCGCACGTCGCCGCCCGAAGCCGCAGGCAAAAGAACGCTTGGCACTGCCAAAACGGCCAGCAGAAAAACGATCAGCAATATGACCAGCCCATTGCGCCTTGCCACGCCCTTTTCTTTTTTCTGCGGTATATCACCGAAATCGATATCCATTGCCCTCCTCTTTTCGCAGCGTCCGCCGGTTATCAGACGAACCGGAACAACACCATGTAGGCCGGTATGGTCACGACGGACACCAGCGTCGTCCAGATAAAGCTTTTGGTCGCAAACTGCACATCGGCGCCATACAGCTGCGAGAGTATCACCGTCTGCGTCATCACCGGCAAACCGGCCTGCACCGTGAGCACGTTGCGCATCAGCACCAGGTCCGCAGCGGCGCCGCCGGCCGGAAAAAGCATGATGGCCAGCTGGCATATAAAAAAGCAGACAGCGGGTATCAGCACGAACCGTCCGGCCATCACATGCCAGATGTTCTTCTCCATCTTCAGGCAGCCGGGCCCCGCCTCATAGATCACGCAGCCCATGAAAATCAGCGACAGCGGCGTGGTCAGGCTGCCCATATACCCGGCCGCAGACAGCACAAAATCGGGCAGCGGTATCTGAAGCATCACCACCCCGAACATCACAAGAATGGTGATGATGGGCGGCGTCGCCAGCTTTTTCAATATATCCGTCACGGCAATGCGCGTTGTGCCGCCCCGCAGCACATCCGCGTCCCGCCGAATGGCATGGTACCCCAGCACCCAGAAAAACGTGGTGTTCACCAGAAAAAAATACATGGCATACGGCATGCCGGGGCTGCCGAACAACGCCTGCGCCACCGGAAACCCGATGAACATGGAGTTGGAAAAAGAAAAAAGCACGGTGAACACACCACGCCTTTCTATGGGGATTTTGAGCAAAACGGCGAAAAGCCGCCCCAGAAGATACGACACCGCGTACATGACAGCCAGCGCCAGCAGCGGCAGCCACGCCTCAAACACCTGCCCGCGTGACAGGCCGGTATAAAAATGGTAAACAGCCATGCTCGGCACGGCCAGATTCACCAGCACCTTGGGCAGTGCGCCCGCCGCCTCGGGCGTCACCCATTTGCGCCACGCCGCAAGCACCCCCGCGCTGATCAGCACAAATATCACGATAACCGCCTGTATCGAGTCCCAGATCATCGGGCCTGCCTACCCGCAGAATGCGTTGTATATGGCCCGTATCGCCGTTTCAAAGTCACTCTCGTCCACGCCAACGATGATGTTCATCTCGCTGGATCCCTGGTCAATCATACGGATATTCACCTTGGCGTTCGCCAGCGCCGTAAACAGTTTGGCAGCCACGCCCACGTTGCTGATCATGCCGCGCCCCACCGTGGCGATCAGCGCCAGGCCTTTAAACACCTCCAGGGAATCGGGCTGGCACAGATTATACACATCGTCCAGCAGCTTGGGCTGCTTGCCGTCCATCTCGCTGTTCGACAGCACCACGCCCAGCGTATCAATACCCGACGGCATGTGCTCAAACCGGATGTCGTTCTTCTCCAGCGCGGAGAGTATGCGTCGGCCGAAGCCCAGCTCGGCGTTCATGTTCGCTTTTTCCACCGCGATAACGGTAAAGCCCTTCTTGCCCGCAATACCTGTGATCACGTCGGGGTCCTTTTCATTCACGTTGGGCACAATCATCGTGCCCGGCGCGTCGGGATCGTTGGTGTTTTTGATATTGATGGGGATGTTGGCCTTAAACACCGGGAATATCGCATCCTCATGCAGCACCGTCGCGCCCATATACGAAAGCTCCCGCAGCTCGCGGTATGTGATCTTGCGTATCACCCGCGGGTTATCCACAATGCGCGGGTCTGCCATCAGCACGCCCGACACGTCCGTCCAGTTTTCATACACGTCGGCGCGCGCCGCCCTGGCCACAATCGCCCCGGTGATGTCGGAGCCGCCTCTGGAAAACGTCTTGATCGTGCCGTCGGGCAGACAGCCGTAAAAGCCGGGTATCACAGCCCTGTTCGCGTGCCGCAGCCGCCCGCGCATCACCGTGCGGGTCTTCTCGGCCGCATAGGTGCCGTTGCAATTGAAGAATATCACCTCAGCGGGGTCAATAAAGTCAAATCCCAAGTAATCGGCAATAATCATGCCGTTCAAGTATTCGCCGCGGCTGACCGTATAGTCCTCTCCCGCGCCGTCCTTCACATCTGCCGCAATGATATCCATCAGGCCTTCAATATCGGTGCTCACGCCCAGCTCGTCGCGTATCTGCACATAGCGCTGCTTGATATCGCTGAAAACAGCGTCCGCATCCCCCCCGCGTGACACCGCGCTGTGATACGCGTAAAGCATATCCGTCACTTTGATATCGTCGCCGTGCCGTTTGCCGGGCGCCGACGGCACCACATAAAGCCGCTGCGCATCCGACTCGATAATCTGCTTGACTTTCTTGATCTGCGCAGCATCGGCAAGCGAGCTGCCGCCAAACTTGCAAACCTTCATAGCTTTTCCTTCTTTCCGAAAAGTCGCAATTTCCGACGCTTCGCCATCCGGGTTTCCTCTTCCGGCTCTGCGTCTTCATCCGCCCCGCCGGGCAGTTCCGGATCCGGCGGCATTTCCTCCCATGCGGGTTCATCCGTCTCCGCCATTTGCTGAGCCGGCATCTCCGGCTCATCCGTCCCGGCCAATTGCTGCGTTATCGTCTCCGGCTGATCCGTCTCTTCGG
>CAZNVX010000372.1:0-3474 GCA_964576225.1 uncultured Christensenellaceae bacterium | reverse complement strand
ATGTCGATGAAGGCAAACGCGCCTGTACACCGCACAAATAGGTAGACGCCGCATTTGACATACAGCCCCGAAAGTGCGGCGGAAACCACCGATGGCGCGCTGGGTGTGCCGTGGGCACGCGGCAACCACGAGAAAAGCGGCATCAATGCGGCCTTTAAACATACGAACGTCAGAATCATGGCAAGGGGCAGGTGGTAAGGCGTGGGATCCGCGGCTTGACCAAGCACGGTGCACAGCAGCGATAGGCTGAAGGTGCCCGCCCGGCTGTAGAGTATGGCCAGCCCAAACAGCATAAACGTGGCGGCAAAAATGTTGACAAGCAGGTAGATCAGCCCGTCGTACATGGCACGCCTGTCGCGCTTGTACATAATGAGCAGCGCCACCACAATGGTGGATACCTCTATGAGAACGAAGATTGAAAACAAATCGTCAAGCATCAATATGGCGCTTAAAAGCCCTTCCAGCGCCAAAAACAAAAGGCAAAACACCTTATCGGCTGTTTTTTGGCCGAGCTCGAAAAGCATCAGCATCAGAAACAGAATCGAAACGAGCAGAATCATGACTGCGGCCAGTCTGTCGGCATACAGCATAATACCCACAGGCGGATACCAACCGCCGAGCGCCAGCGTCTGAAGCGCCTGTGTGGATTGCGCAAATATGCAAACGCACACCACAACCTGCAAAGCGCCCGCAAAAAGCGCGATGGGCTTGCGTGCGGACTCGGGCAGCGCATAGATGAGAAGGCCGAAGAAAACAGGCAGCAGTACCGGCGCCCACAGCGGTATCGTCATTCCTTGCTCCTCATCTTACGCGCCCGGGTCCAGTTGGTGGTGCCGTATTTGTGGTATAGGTTGATAAACATGGTCAGCGACACGGCGGTGACCGCAACGCCGATGACAATGGCTGTAATCATCAGCGCCTGCGGTATGGGGTCAGCCGTGGCCGCATTGCCGGGTATGGGCGCGGCCTGCGACCCCCTGCCAGCCGACGCGATGAAAAACAAAATGGCTGCCACATCCATAATCCCTAAAGATATCACCGTTTTCATGATGTTGCGCCTTGAGACGACGCCGAACACCCCAATGAAAAAGAGTATAATGGCCGTCAGTTCACCGTAGTTCATGCCCATCACCTGTTTTCAAAAAATACAAAGCGGTAAAAAACGATGGTCAGGCCGCAGCACACCTTGACGCCTATCAACAGGTTGATGCCCACCATCCAAAGCCGTCCTTCAATGCCGGTCATCCGCATGGACTGCCCGATCAGCAGCATTGAAAGACCAATAAACGCGATCAGAAAAAGCCTCTCGAGCCCTTTGAGAAAAATGATATTTATATCCTCACGCGGCAGGGCCATCCACCGTACGATAAACGCGGCAGACAGTATCGCCCCTCCCTGAAAGCCGCCGCCCACGCTGTCGGCACCGTTGACAACCACATAGATGCCAAACAGAAGGATAAACGGCACCAATATTTTGGCCGTGGTTTTGATAATCAAGTCATCGTTCATCGCGCTTCTCCTCTTTTTTCACCTCGGAACTCCAGGACAGGCTGATCACCGCCAGGGCGCAGATCAGCAGCACGAGAGATTCAAAGAGTGTGTCCCAAAGCCGATAATTCAGATAAACCGCCGTCACGGCATTGTGTGCCATGGTGTCGGGAATATGATTTTCGGATACATAATCCTTTGCCAGCGTTGCAGTGGTTTCGGCAGCATCTGACGACAGATATAAGAATACAGTCCCGCCTGCGATGGCCAGACAGATAATCAGCAAAACCAGCCGTCTTACAGCATCATTTTTGATCATCCGGCAGGTCCTCCTTATAGTCAAGCGCATGATACGCCACGGAAAGGCCCGACTGCCCATACTTTTCGGAGAACTCGCGCATCTTAGGCACGAGGTAAGCCAGTCCTTTGGAATAAATCGTGACATCATTCTTTTCGTGAACCACCAGCAAATCAAAACTGGCTTTGTCACAAAGCTCCTTGTCATTTAGATGGGTGGAGATGATTTGGGGTTCAAACTCCTGCGCGATCAAAAACCGCTCAAGCGATGCACAGAGCTCGCGCCTCTCCTTGCTGAGGGCTTCATCGCCGTGTTCCAGCACATAATAAATAGTCAGCATATGGCGTTTCTTGATAGCAATCAAAAGAAGAATTGTCGAGATTGTACAGCCGATAACGGCCTCGGCAATAGCCACGTCCGGCGCGTTGTACAGCAGAAAAACAAATGAGCAGAGCAGCGAGAACGCACCAAGGTATACAGCCGCCCGGCGAAGCTTTGGCGTGTAAACCGCGATAAACGCGAGGACGATCAACCCTGCAAGCAAAGGCAGTTCAATAAGCGGGTTCATGGCTCTCCTTTCTGATGTATGCGGCAGCCGGCGGCGCGCGCGCTTTGCACGATGGCGTGTGTGGATAGCGGTCCGGTAATCAGCGCCAGCACGGCAATGATAATAACCTTCGCGGCAAACGCGGCGTCTGGCGACTGCAATGCGACACCTGTACTGAGAACCAGCATGCCTGCGGCATCTATGTTGGCAGTCAGCAGCACGCGGTAGTAAAAGTGCGGAAAGCGAAACAGCCCGATAACGCCGATGAGCACAAACAGAAGACCCGCTGCCACAATGACGCTGCCCGCAATACTCATTATAAAACCCCCTTAGCCCGAATATATCTGGCGATCAGCACGGTTGAGACAAATGAGAGCAGCGTATAACAAATCGCAATATCGAGCATGTATGACTGGTTTGTCATCAGCGCATACACCATCATCGCCATCACCATTTTCACAGAAAGTATGTTAAAGCCGAGCAATCTGTCGAATATGGTGGGGCCCAAAATCATCCTGCCGATATCCGCAATGGCCAGCACACCGATGGCAATCAGCACCACCGTCAGAAAGCTCATGGTTTTGTCCTTTCCGCGCGTTTAAGCATGTTCTCCATTTTGCATAATGCGGCCGCGGGGGCATGCTCACGTGCCGTGCAGAGCTTTAGGACTTCCAAAACGTCTCCTTTTATATCGGCCGTCACGGTGCCCGGCGTCAGCGTGATGGCATTTGCAAGTATGCATTTTGACGTATCATTTTTTAGCGTGGTTTTGTATTGAATGAACCGCACGTCAGTGGTGCTATCAAAAATACTCAACAGCGTCATAAAACTGCCTTTAAATATTTCGGCAATCAGACAGGCGACAAACGCGATAAAATATGGTTTTGGCAGGCGCAGAGACCGAATGCTTGTTTTGAGAAAAAAGCTTAGTGCCAAAAAAAGCGCAAAAGCCGAACCGATAAAGCCAATCACCGCTGTCTGCAGCGAAAGCTGCTCAGTCAGCACGACGTAAATCGCAGTCATCATACACAATATCAATATGAGTGAGACAATCCACAATCGCTTCATCTTTATCCCCCCTGACATGCAAGGTCTCTTTTAGTCTATATGATGAGCCTCCGCATTTCAAATGTTCTTTTTG
>CAZNVX010000371.1:0-3509 GCA_964576225.1 uncultured Christensenellaceae bacterium | reverse complement strand
CGCACTGTATACATCTGTTTTCGTCTCTCTCGACCAGATAATCCGGCCAGCCCAGTTGCAAACTCATCTGAATTACTTCCCCTCCACCAGTCCTATGATCGGCTCGCCGCCCTGGGGCGACCACACCCTGTCGGGCGAAGCGCAGATGATGCGAATCGCCGCCTCCTCGCTGGCCACGTACAGCATATCGCCTTTCTCCGCCGCCACCAGCGAGCGCAGCTTGATGCGGTCGTTAAGCGCCAGCATGCCGCCTTCAAACCCCAGTATGATCGAGAACGGTCCGTTGATCAGCGCCGAGGCGTACACCGCCCTTATCGCTTCAAATCTCTTTTTGTCTTCTTCTCCCATCAGCTCAATCTCACGCCAGAACGGTGCCGCCACCACATCCACCGCCTCGGTGAGCGACAGGCCGTGACGGCGGATCAGCAGATCGAACAGGTACGTGATGACCTCTGTGTCCGTCATCAGCGTGCATTTATAGCCATACATCTCCACAAAGCGCCGGTTGGCGTCGTAGGACGATATCTCGCCGTTGTGCACGATGGACCAGTCGAGCAGCGTAAACGGGTGCGCGCCGCCCCACCAGCCGGGCGTGTTGGTCGGAAACCGCCCGTGCGACGTCCACAGATAGGCATCGTACGTTTCCAGCATAAAAAAGCGGCCGATATCCTCCGGATAACCCACGCCTTTAAAAGCGCCCATATTCTTCCCTGAGGAAAAAACATAGGCGCCTTCTATTTCTCCGTTAATACTGAATACACACCGGGCAACGTATTCCTTCTCGTCCAGTTCGGATTCCTGCAGCTTAAATTGTCGGGCGCTCACGAAATAACGCCAGATCAGCGGGCTGTTGTCAATTCCCTTCACCTTGCGCGTGGGTATCTTGCCGGCATTCTCCACCTCAAAATGGCGGCTGATAAAGTCCTCCGTGGCGGCCTTGGCCGTCAGGTTGTCATAAAATATATGCAGCGCGTAAAGGTCGCTGTATTGCGGGTATATGCCGTATCCGGCAAAGCCGCCGCCCAGGCCGTTGCTGCGGTCATGCATCAGCGCGATGGATTCAAGTATCATCTCTCCGGAAAAGCATTCGCCCTTCCGGTTGAGTATGCCGCTGATGGCACATCCGGACGGTATCCTTATCTGCCCCTCTTTTAACATTCCTTCTCCCCCTTAAGGCCCGCAGCCCCCGCTTCCTCCGGCCAAACCGGGCCCTTAATAAAATAAAGACGCCAACAGGACTTGCGAGCTGCAAGCCGTCAGAAACGTCTTTGTTTCCTTTGATGCTACCATCATACAAAAAGGAAATACGATTTCCTCTACTGGCCGTATCATTATACTATCAGTGAAATAAAAAATCAATAGCCAATCCCATGCACTTTTGCATCTTTTCATATATATAATTGCATATTAATCATATTATTCGTTTCTTTACTAGCAAATAGCGGCAAAGATGAATCACCATTCCACATAACTTGCAATTTAACATTCATATGCATATGTCTGTCTCATGGCATGATTTTCATTAATATTTTTTTTCGGTTTGCGCACAATACTATTGTAAGCTCTCGGCTGTCAAAAAGCCGGCGTCCTTTAAAAAAAGTGCTTAAAACGAAAGCGAAAGCATGTGAAGCGCTGCAAAACCGAAAAGACAGATATGTGTGGACCCAGAACGAAAAAACGGTTTGAATGCGCAGGAAAAACAAGGCAATAAAGCTTGGCGAAAGCGATACCGGCTTATCGCCCGAAAGCCAAAGTCCATACGCGGGATTTCCGCAAGGCCGAAAAAGCACAACAAGGACAACAGCTGCTAGCTTGACTTAAAAAGGCAGCGGCGTGATACGACAAGTATTCGCGTCGCTGTTCGTTTTGCGGACAAAACGCCCTTCGCATTGCGCGCCGATGCGCTGGTAAACGGCTCTGACCTTAAGAATTTACCTGTGCGTCACATTCTCCAGTCGGGCGATGCTCTCCTTGGTGCCCACCACAATCAGCTTGTCTTCTTTTTCAATCACATCCCCGCCTTGCGGAACGGTGTTGAGCTCTCTGTTCTTCTTTTTGATCGCGATCACATTCACGCCGTATTTTTTTCGAAAATCAAGCTCGGCCAGGCTCTTATTCTCCCAGCCGTGCAGCGCGCTTATGTCCACGATGCGCAGGTCCCCCGCGATCTCGATATAATCGAGTATGTTGGCATCGGCCAGATTATGCGCCACGCGCAGGCCCATATCCCGTTCGGGAAACACCACCTTGTCTGCCCCGGTTCTGTAAAGCACCTTGCCATGCAGCTCGTTCTGTGCCTTGGCCAGCACAAAGCCGACCCCCAGCTCCTTGCACTGCATGGTGATCAATATGCTGGCCTGTATGTTGTATCCGATGGAAACAACCGCCACGTCAAAGTTGCGGATGCCCAGCGCGGCCAGCGCCTTTTCGTCCGTCGCGTCCGCCTGCACGGCATGCGTCACATACGGCGACACCATGTTCACCAACGCCTCATCGCTGTCCACAGCCATCACTTCCTGCCCCAGCCCTGCGAGCCCCCGGGCCACACTCTGCCCAAACCGCCCCATGCCGATCACCACAAATTGCTTTTTGCCCATTTATCCCACCATAAACCTTTCTTCCGGGTACCGGATGCATGCGCCGTTCTGCCCGGCCCGGCTGGCCAGCGCCACCACCAGCGACGTCAGCCCCACGCGGCCCGCAAACATCACGATCATTATCACGATACGGCTGGCGGCGCTCAGCTGCGGCGTGATGCCGGCCGACAAGCCCACCGTGCCGAATGCGGACACCACCTCAAATATGATGTTTTCAGACGAAAAGAGCCCGTCCCGGTCGCCTTCAATGCCCACCAGAACGATGCAGGCCGTCATCACGAACACAAAGCCGGTCAGCGCAATCACCGTGGCGCGCTGTATCGTCCCCGGCGATATCCGGCGCCTGCGCAGCGTGATATCCCGGCGCCCCATAATCCCATACAGCGCAAACAGCGACACAACAGCCATGGTCGTCGTTTTGATGCCGCCGCCGGTTCCCGCGGGCGACGCGCCGATAAACATCAGTATAATCGTTATAAACTTGCTGACATGCAGCATAGAGTTCTGGTCAATGGTGTTAAACCCTGCCGTCCGGGGCGTTATGGCCTGAAACACGCCGCTTATAATCCTGCCGCCTGTGTCCAGCTTCCCCAGCGTGGCCGCGTTGCCAAGCTCCGCCGAGAAGAATGCGATCAGACCCACGGCAAACAGCGCCGCGTTAACAGCCAGCACCAGCTTCGTATACCGGGTCAGCTTCCCCCGGCAGCGTATGCGGCTGGGGCTGAACAGGTCGGTCACCACGAGAAACCCAAGGCCGCCCAGTATCACCAGCGCACTCAGCGTCAGCACCACCAGCGGGTCGGACGCAAACGGCACAAAGCTCGAAAACGGCCCGAACTCGCGGCCCATCAGGTCAAACCCCGCGTTGCAGAAAGCCGACACCGAGTGAAACACGCTGTAATACACGCCTTT
>CAZNVX010000370.1:0-3517 GCA_964576225.1 uncultured Christensenellaceae bacterium | reverse complement strand
CCATCAGCAACAGCCGGGATTATTTTGATATTGCCCGCGTCATTCGCGCGTCCGGCTCCGAAACAAAAATCAATCTGCCGCCCCGCGTTTTTCGCATCCTGTATCTGGGCGATAAGATTTATTGTTTTACAAGCAGCGGCTTTTTCGTATATACTGGGGAAGGCAAATACCTGCGGACATATGACCTGCCTTTTGAGATCGATGACGTGATGCGGGCCATGCCGGGTTATGTGTTTATCACGCAGGGCAACGCGGTGTATCTGATGCCGCTGCCCTGAGCTGTCAGAGGTTCATGATGAACTGGGTCAATCTCTTCTTTATACTCATCTTGGCGATTGCGGTGCTTGAGGGCATTCATCGGGGCTTTTTGCATTCCGCTCTCAGTTTGGGCGCTCTCTTTTTGTCTGTGATCACGGCTTATTTGCTCTATCCGGCTGTGGCTATCGCTTTCAAGGCCAATGATACCATATTTAAATTTCTCCTCTACTACACGGAAGGCGCCGAGAAGATTGCGTCGTTCGAGAACTCGCGCCTGCTCGTCGAACAATTGTCTTCCTCGGAGCTCAGTACGATTATATCCACATCCTCTGTCTCCGAGCCTTTCTCCACGCTGATCCGCCAGAACGTGGAGACCCGGGCTTTTGCAGCAGACGGCCTTCAGACAATCGGCGAGTATTTCAACATGACGATGGTGTGCACCGTCCTTAATGTCATGTCCTTTGTGCTGATTTATGTTCTGGCGCGTATCGTGTATGCTTTCGTGCTCGGCGCTGTCAACTACACCATCCGGTTCCCCGAGCTTCGGCAGTATGACCGGACTGCCGGCGCGGTTTTCGGCGGCTTAAGGGGTGTGTTCACATGCTTTCTTGTGGTGATGGTGGTTCCTGTCGTTTTTCTGTTTGTTCCTGTGGACAAGATCACCGATTATTTTTTGAATTCATCGGTGGCCATGTTCTTCCTGAATAATAATTTTTTCCTGCACATGATCCGCGGATTTGTTTAGAAGGGTTTCACGTGAAACAATCCCGCACATAAAAACAGCCCGCCGTTATAGCGGGCTGCTTTGTTTCACGTGAAACGGATCTATTTGCCTGACAGCAGAAAATCATACAGACTTCCCAGCTGATCGGCGCTGTAATAAGCCAGTATGATTTTGCCGTGCTTCAAATCGCCGGATATCTGAACGCGCGTCCCCAGCGCGGTGGCCAGCGCTTTCTCGGCCGATTCGATCTCCGGCGGCGCTGATTTCTTTTTGTGACGCGCGGCGGGCACGCTGCCTGCCGCTTTCACCAGCTCCTCGACAGCGCGCACAGAAAGACCCTCGGCCACGATTCTGTTTGCCAACCGCTGCTTTTGCTGATCGCTCTTGAGCGCCACCAAGCAGCGCGCGTGTCCGCCTGTGAGCGCGCCGGAAATAACCATGGAACGGATGCTTTCGGGAAGATTGAGAAGGCGGAGCGTATTGGCCACTGCGCTGCGTGACTTGCCGAGACGTGAAGACAACTCTTCCTGCGTCAGGGCGTGCTCTGCCATCAGCATCTGCATCGCCTCTGCTTCTTCAATGGGGTTTAAGTCTTCCCTCTGAAGATTCTCCACCAGCGAGACTTCCATCAGTTCCGCATCCGAGCAGTCTTTCACAACAACGGGCACGCTTTTAAGGCCGGCCATCCGCGCAGCCCGGTACCGCCTCTCTCCCGCGATGATCGAATAGCGGTCTTGCCTGCGGCGCACGATGATGGGCTGCACAATGCCATAGGTTTTGATGGATTGAGACAGCCCTTCGAGCGCTTCGGAATCGAAGTGCTTCCGGGGCTGATCGATATTCGGATCAATCTCGTTGACGTCGATTTCCATGATGCCGGGTGCGCTGGCATCAGTCGTCTGCTGCGTTTCCTCGCCGATCAGGGCGCCGAGGCCTTTGCCCAGCCTTTGCTGCTTCATGACGCATTCCCCCCGTTATAGTTGATCACTTCACTGGCCAGATCATTGTAACACTGTGTGCCAAGGCAGGAAGCGTCATAACGGATGATGGGCAGCCCGAAGCTGGGAGCCTCGCCCAGCCTGACGTTGCGCGGGATCACTGTTTTGTATACCTTGTTCTTGAAAAAACGCTTCACCTCATCCACCACCTGCGACGACAGGTTGGTGCGGCTGTCGAACATCGTCAGCACGACGCCCTCCACCTCTATCGACGGGTTCAGGTTTGCCTTCACAAGCTTGACGGTATTGATCAGCTGAGAAAGCCCTTCCAGCGCATAATACTCACACTGTATTGGCACGAGTATTTTATCGGCCGCCGTGAGTGCGTTGATGGTGATCAGCCCCAGCGATGGCGGGCAATCCATAAATATATAATCATAGTCCTTGCGAATCGCCTTGAGCGCTGTTTTAAGTATCTGCTCGCGCGCCATCCTGGGCACGAGCTCCACCTCCGCGCCCACAAGATCGATGTTGGCCGGAATAATATCGAGTGTGTCAATCATGGTTCGGGTCACCGCCTGCCGGGGGCTCAGCCCGTTGATCAGAACGTCATAAATGGAATGCTGCAGCTGGGATTTTTCGATGCCGAGCCCGCTTGTGGAGTTTCCCTGCGGATCGATATCGATCAGCAAAACCTTAAGCCCCCTCTCTGCTATGCACGCGCTTAAGTTGACCGCTGTCGTTGTTTTTCCCACTCCGCCTTTTTGGTTGGCTATCGCAATAATCCTGGACATGATGTAACCCATCCCCTCTGCAGTACTGTATGGTTTATTATAAATCATGCGTGTGATATTTGAAAGATATTTATGGACTCACTGACAGGCCAGACCTATAAAAAATCACAGTTTATTCACAATTTGATGTATTGCACCCAAAGGACGCATATGCTATGATGATGTCGGACAATTGTCCGACAATAATCGATCGGGAAGAGTCATGTCAAAAAAGCTTTCGACACATTTTGAGAACAACAGGCTGAGCATACTGCGAACGTCCTCTGCGCTTTTTTGCAAACAGGGCGTGCATGCCACCAGCATTTCGGACATCGCCAAAACGGTCAAGCTTTCCAAGGGAACCGTGTCCTATTATTTCCCGTCAAAAGATCATCTGATCTATGAGGTGACCGATTTTCATCTCTCCGAGGTGACAGACGCTTTGTTCAGCTGGGTCGAGGCCGTCTCGTCCGACATGCCGCTGGCTGATGCGCTTGAGCTGCTGTTCGCGACTGTTTTTGATACGCCGGATAAGTGCCGGCTTCATATCTGTCTGATTTCAGACGCCATCCTCGGAAACGAGGTGATCCGCAAGCTGGTGGCCGACCGAATGGCCAAATGGCGCACGATGGCGCAAGCCGGCCTTGTCAAGCTCGGCTGCGATAACCCGCGGTCTGTTTGCGACGCGGTGTTTATATCTTTGGACAGTGTGATACTAAAACGTGCGCTGGGCGGTATGGACATCCGCGAGCAGGATATCTGCGCCCATATCGCGCAATTTGTTTAAACCGCAGTAAAATGCTCAGCATAAGAACCAGATACAA
>CAZNVX010000369.1:0-3548 GCA_964576225.1 uncultured Christensenellaceae bacterium | reverse complement strand
TCGGCACAGTTTTAAACTTCGGAATCACAAAAACACGGACAATCACCGCAAGCAGTATAAGAATCAGCATCACCAGCCAGGTGGCCAGCAATGTTTCACTGATCTCCAATCCGAATATGGTCACGTTTGGGGGGGTAATCGCCACTTCGGCGCTTTGAAATTGCGTTGTTTTAAACCATGTCAACATGCGCTCAACCATCGCTGTTGTCCTTTCCGTCCACGTGGCTGCCGGCAGCTTTTTGCTTTATACGGCGGCGCAATTGAATAATCACAAGCGTGAGAATCAGCCCGGCCAGCATACCCGCTGCTGTCCAGATCAAATGCATCAGCGAGATGGTTGAGATGAGATAGAAAACGAATACGATGAGCGCCATTTTGACCATGAGCAACAATGCGCCAATCAGCTTGGCTGTTGTGTTGCTGCCCAGTATCATCTTACTCAGTATACCAAGTGCCACCACCTGCAAAGCACCTATCACCAAACCTACAAACATGCCCCACATAACAATACATTCTAATCAATATGTTTCAAAAATGCAAGTTGTTTGCGAAACAAATATTTCTATTAAACCACGCGGACTGCTCAGGTAACTGCTGAACCTGTCGGCTCCCTGATGGATAAGCCGCGCAAGCTCTCCGACAGGCATTGGAACAGGCCCTGACCGCAGGTTGTTCCAGGGCGCTAATTCATCAACGATGCTGACTTGACCAAGCAGGGCTTCTGCGTCAAAAGCACCCAGCAGAGCCTGTGCATCCACCACACGTGCCATGCCGTGCTTGGCGCCCCGTCTGTCGGAAGGGAGGTTGTACTTAACGCGCCGGCATCCATGATTGAACAGCCAGGCAAGCAGCGACCCGACAGACGATTCATCAGCAAACACTGTTTCAATCACATCGGCCACGCCGTCCGTCACATAATAGAGCATGTATGCCGTTGCCGCGTCATTTTCTATCAGCACGGCAGCCTTTCCCCCATCGGCCTTAAGCTCACCCATCCGCCAATTCCATTCGCGCTGTGACCGGATCACATAGCCGTCGAAGCGGCGCATCATCTTGTTGTAGAGCGGTTCCAAGATCAACGCGTCGTCCGTCTCGATCACCTCTGCGCGCCGGTGATGGGAAACGGCAGTTATGCTTTGGCGCCGCACATGCGAATATGCCGCCCAGCCCAACCGTTCATAAAAGCTGTGACTGAACGGGTACAAATGTGTCATCAGTATGCCGCGCAGTCTCATCAGCGCCAGCGACTCGCGAAGCAGCGTTCGCATATGCCCCTCGCCGCGGCGGGTGTTGTCTGTGGCCGCCCCAGCAATAAAGGCCGACTGAAGCGGACGTCGCTGTATGCTTACCGTGTAAGGCACCATATGAACAACAGACACCAGTCCGTTATCAAACATCCCCAGCGATTGGCCGGGCAGCACCTTGTTGGCAAAATACCAGTCGATGAAGGCGTCTGAATCCCCAAACGCCTGCTTCCAAAGCGCCTTTGCCAGTGGCTGATCGTCCGGCTCAAGCAATCTTATATTCATCACTCGTTCCTCATGCAGGTGAATTTTTCCACAAGAAAAGCCGGATTGTATGACATTTTCGCTTTTCTCAACCCCTCGATGCCCATATCCTCCTCGCGGTTGATATACTCAACATCGCTCCACTCACGGCAGGCAAACTCTCTGTTGATGAGCGCATAAGCGCCCTGTATATCCGAATTGGCCTTCTCGATGTGTATAATGGCCATATCATCCCCGAATTTCTCCCCCACAGAGAAAGCTTCCAGTTTGCCGTCCACAAAAAGCAGGCCGCCCTTTAAGCCGAGCACTTCCAGGTTTTTCAGGGCCGATTCAGTGGCCCACATTTCGTATTGAAGCCCTTTGGTCAGGCCGCCCTTTCCGGCCGCCCAAGCCTTATATAGCGCCATACAGGCCGCAAAATCGTCCGGCGTGTAGCGGCGGTAGGTAAACGAATGATTGCTGAGCAGCTTGTTGATATGGTTGCGCTTGGCATGATACTTCTTGCCTTCCAATCTGCACAGATCACGCGCATGGTACACGTATTCAAAATTTGCCCGATCCGCCGTCAGCCTATACCGTCCCGGGCAGTCATGCTCAATTTTTTCCTTGAGCGGCGCGGTCACACCTTTGATCAGCATTTTATCGCCGCGTCCTTCAAGAAATTGCTCACATCGCCTCATAGGCTCTTCAAGGCTTGTATCGCAGTCGTCCAAATACGGCGGCAGCATAAAAGAGAATTCACCGTTGTCAAGATGCAGGTACATCGCCAGATCATCCGTCGCCATTCTGATGTTCCACGCCTTCTGCCAGATAAATATATTGGCAAATGATGCTTCAAGATTGTGGTATCCGTGACACAGCGTATATTTCTCAAATCGATCCTTGTCCGCCAGTTCAATGATTTTAAATTCCAGCATGCAGTCTCCTCAATATGTGATGATCCTATTATATACCAAAGACGCTATTTTTCAAATTCTTATGCTTATGGGCTGTTACAGCATAGACAGCATGGGCTCTTTTAGGCATTCCACGCATTTTCTAGAGACTGAATATACAAAGGAAACACCCCAAAACGCGCTCATTTTAAGAGTGTTTCCTAACATTCTCTGATGGCTTCCCCAAAGCTTCCGCCTTCGTCCATGGCGTGTAATAGACCCTGTCAGTCTTCAACAATTTCGCCATTGGGTGAGATGACCGTCACATGCCAGGGTATCATTTTTCCGCTGGCGGTCAGCGCCTGCCTGACGGCGTGCTCGATACCGCCGCAGCAGGGTACGCTCATCCTGAGCACGTCAATGCTGCGGATATCGTTATGCGCCAGTATATCGGTGAGCTTCTCTGCATAGTCGGTCATATCAAGCTTGGGACATCCGATCAGCGTGATTCGGCCCTTCATAAACCGGTCGTGGACGCCGGCATAGGCATAAGCCGTGCAGTCCGCCGCGATCAGCAGACGAGCACCATCAAAATATGGTGCGTTCGCGGGCACAAGCTTGATCTGGCACGGCCATTGCCGCAATTCAGAATCCGCCCGCGGTTCCGTACTGGCAGGCACCGCCGCATCTGTCTTGTGAAGCGTTTTCGCCTGTACCGACGGACAGCCGCAAGCAGCAGGTCGCTGTTTGTTCTTAAGATGCTTTTGAACCGCCGCCTCATCAAACACCGCTGCGTCGCGTTCCTCGATTGTTATGGCGCCCGTCGGGCATTCGGGCAGGCATGCGCCCAGTCCGTCGCAATATGATTCAGACACCAGTCTGGCTTTTCCGTCTACCATTTGCAGCGCACCCTCATGGCAGGCATCAACGCAGAGGCCGCAGCCGTTGCATTTTTCTTCGTCTATGCAAATAATATTTCTTTTCATTATGGTTTCCTCCTTGTTTTGCTGATTCGATTATAATATACTGTCAATGTTCAGTCTGTTGCTTTTGCAACACATGCTCGAGGTGTTCTTATTGAATTGTCAGAAAATATTCGACAAACATATCGCGCTTTTCAGCGGCATTACATGCCCGGAGCTTGAAACGATGCTCAGCTGTTTGG
>CAZNVX010000368.1:0-3549 GCA_964576225.1 uncultured Christensenellaceae bacterium | reverse complement strand
GACGCTCCCTTTACGCTATCGGCGGCAGCACCCAAAGCGCGCTGTTGATGGGAATCAACGTCAAGAGGACAAAACTCATGGCGCATGTGCTTTGTGGCCTGCTTGCCGGTATCGGCGGCTTTCTCTTTACGCTGTTTGCCCCATCGGGTAATCCGGGAAATGGGTATGGGTATGAGATTGACGCTATTTCGGCGAGCGTTATTGGCGGCGTCATGTTAAGCGGGGGCGTCGGGCTCCCCATAGGTACTTTTTTCGGGGTGCTGATAAACGCGCTTATAGAGCGCGTGGTGCCGCTGCTCGGCATCGTGGATGCTTCATGGCCAAGAATCATCACCTCGGCGTTTCTGTTTGCCTTCATCGTTCTTCAAAGCATATTCGCCAGCGCCGGCAGAAAAGGCGGATTTGGGCTGCTGCTGCCTGATTGGATAAAGTTAAGAAGCAAAAAAAGAGCGCCAGGCGGCAAGCACTTTTTGGATTCATAAATCTGATAAAACAACGGGTAAGGAAGCATACCGCTTTCTCCGAATTACACGGATCGCGGCTTATTTGAGAGCAAACAATATAGAACAGGCATTAATCGCGAAACCGGACCGTTTCGTTCTCCATGCTGTCTATGATGGCCAGGCTTTGCACGTTGTATCCGGCCTCGCGGAGCTTGTCCCCGCCGCCCTGAAAACCTTTTTCGATGACGACGCCGATCCCCGCGACCTCGGCTCCTGCCTGTCCGCTGATGTCCAGCAGGCACCGCTGCGCTTTGCCGGTTGCCAGTATATCGTCTATGATGAGGATCCTGTCATCGGATGTTAAAAAACGTTTTTCCAGGATAACGGTATAGTCCCTGCCGCGGGTATAACTGGTGACCGTGGCTCTGTAAACATCGCCGTCAATGTTTTTACTTTCGGATTTTTTGGCAAATACAATCGGCACATCAAAAAACATCGCCGTGACGCAGGCGATGGCGATGCCGCTGGCTTCAATGGTGATGACCTTGGTGATTTTTTGGCCATTAAACAGACGCCCGAATTCCTGCCCGATTTTATCGAGCAGCCGGATATCAATCTGGTGGTTCAAAAAACCATCCACTTTTATGATATGGCCGTCTTTGACTCTGCCGTCCTTGCGAATGCGTTCTTTTAAAAGCTCCATGACAAAACCCCATCAATAATAAAATTTAGAAACTTAATATTTTTATATTATAACCGCAGCATCCCAACTTGGGAACAACAAAATGAAAAAGTTAATAATGCCATAAACACCGATAGGACGGCAACGGCCAATACATCGCAATGAAAATGAAAACCGTATCGGACGGAAGGCCAGATATTGGAGTTTTGTTGATACAAATCATTCAGCAGGCCGCGAAAACTTACGATTCTTTTTGCATCTGCCTTTTTACGTACCAGTTTATAATGCTCTGGACGACGCCTTTTTTGGTTGGCGATTCACCCCCTGCTGCCGCGCCTGCAGCCAGGCCTTCGCTGTCGGTGAGATCAATTTCACCGGCATTGAGCTTGTATGAGTTGGCGAACATATCCGCGACCTGTTTTTTAACCATCCCTCTCATGGGGATATGCGATATCATGCCGTATGTGGCGGCTTGGCCGGTTTCAGCCAGCTCAGGATGCGCCAGCGCGGTCTTTACCGCATCGCTCAGATCGGCCAGGTATAGGTCCGCAACCTTGTCGTGAGAGGCTGTGACCATAGCGTGAAGACCGTCGGGTCTTTGAAGCCTGTCAACCTGCCAGCCTTTTTGCTCCATCACGTCACCCACAGCAAAAATATTGAGGCGCGGGTTGGTCGACCGGTATGACAACAGGCTCGCCTGCGGCTTTCCGATAATCTCCAGCCCGTCTATGGCGGATATTCCATCTTTGAGCCTGTGAACAGCGTCCATGGTTCTTTTGGCAAGCTCCATATACCCGTCGCGACCGTGTGCCTGAATGCTGGCCCAGGCTGCGGCATACGCGCCTCCCGGTCTTGTCCCCAGTATGGCCGGAGATGCGAACACGCCGCCCGGCCAGTTCTGATACACGAATACCTGGTGTTTAAAATAGTCAAGGCTTCTGTACAGTATACAGGAAGCGCCCTTCGCCGCAAAACCATATTTGTGGATATCGGCGGATACAGATGTTACCCCGGGCACCCTGAAATCCCAAAGCGGCAGACTGGCGCCGTTCGCTTCGATAAATGGCAGAATATATCCCCCCACGCATGCATCGACATGCAGCGGTATATGATGCGTCTGGGCGATAACTCCGAGTTTCTCAATGGGATCTATCATGCCATGGGGGTATTCGGGGGCGGAGCCTAATATCATGACTGTGTTCCGGTTCACCATTTTCTTCACAGCGTCGGCGTCTGCGCCATAGTCCGGAGCCAGAGGCGCTTTGCGTATTTTTACCCCGAAATATTCGGCGCCCTTGAACCATGCCACATGCGCTGTTTCCGGTATGATCATCTCAGGCTTTTTGATACCTTTTGCCTTTCCCATGTCGCGGTAGGTTTTCACAGCCAGTAGGCAGCTTTCCGTTCCGCCTGAAGTGAGGACGCCGCAAGCGTTCTCGTCCACATGGAACAATTCCGCTGTAAACTTCAAAATTTCTTTTTCCAGTCTCTTCAAGCTTTTAAACACCGTCGGGTTCAGTCCGTTCGCACTGAAATATTTTGCATATGCGGCTTCTAAGAACTCCGTATACTCTTTGTCGAGATAATAGACCAGACTCCAGGTCTTGCCTTCCTTGTATAAAGGATCGTCTTTCCCAAACTGATCCAACATCATGAGTATTTCTTGGTAGGGTCTGCCTTTTTCCGGTATGTTTGAACTCATTATCCGTCCTCCTGGCGTCTCAGTTATTAGATGATTGTGTATCAGAATGTGCGGAAAAGCATGGATATGCCGATTCCCAGATAATTGCCAATGGCATAGCCGATGATACCTGTTATCAGCCCGCTGATAAGCACGTCTTTGTTCTTCAGCGCGCTGACGACCACAGGCACAAACGGCGGTGAGCATACGGCCGATACAGACGTGATAATCATTGTATCGGAATCAATTTTAAACGGTTTGCATAGCAGCGCATGAATCAGCATGCTTCCGAACAGTGAAATGCCAACGTAAATGAGCAGGCTCCAGTCAATATTCACAAGTATATTGAACTTTGTCAGAGAAGCGACAGTGAAGCAGAATACATAGATGATATACATGCCGAGCTGGAACGTATGCTTGATGCTGCGCACCGGCTTTAAGAAGGATGCCGCAATGCCCAATGACGTGATCAGCAGTATCATGACGGCCATACTGAAATCCTCAGGCAGCAGACTGCCGGTGACGTATGCTGCGGCCAGAATAACCGCAGACAGCAAAAACGCCAGCAACAAGCCTTTAAGAACTCTGGGTTTGAGCATTTTTGAATAGGCTTCAATCGATTCGTCGCTGATATCGGATGCCTGCGCATCATCCTGCACGCCAAAAGGCTTAAAAGGCTTGAGCCGGAACACCTTTTGAAAAAATGCTCTCGCTACGGAGATCATAAAGAAGATATAGAACAG
>CAZNVX010000367.1:0-3579 GCA_964576225.1 uncultured Christensenellaceae bacterium | reverse complement strand
CAACCTTCTCAAAGCGACATCCATTATATTAAGAGGCACCAACGAGGGCTATAAGGAGATACTCAAATACATAGAGACACATGACATGTCCAAAGAGGAAAGCTACGACTACGTCGCTGCCCGTATTGATACCGACAGCTTTATGGATTTGATGATCAATCAGATATGGGTGGCCAACACCGATTATGCCAACCTGCAGTTTTATCAAATTCTTCCGGACGGCAAATGGAAACAGGTTTATTATGATTTCTGCTGGACATTTGGCAGCAGCAGTTTCCCAAATGGCGAGCATCCCACGCTGACAATGCGCATGGATAATACCAAGGCCGGGTCGACGGTTTTAAACGGCCTGCTCAAGTACAAGCCCTGGCGGGATAAATTCATTGAACGTTTTGCATGGGCGCTCAAGGAAATATACCCGCCTGATCGCGTGATAGCCACGATCGATTCGGTTGCCGACATGATTCGCAGTGAAATGCCGGCTGAGCGCGCCAAATTCGGCGGCACGGTGGAGGGTTGGGAGAAACAGGTTGAGAACATGAAGGTATTTGCCAAAAAACGCGGCGCCAATGTGGTTCAGCAGCTTAAGAGCACGTTCTCCCTTTCCCAGGAGCAGATCAATATGCTCGAGGATGCGATCAGATATAACGATTAGATTTGTTGTGCGGCCGAGCCCCCTGTGGCCGCATGCCGTGAACTGAGGATAAGATGGCAAGAAAAGACGACGAGTTTTTCAGAAAGCTGAACAAGGAAAAGCCGCTGCTCAAGCGCAAGGATTTGCAGCCGCTGTCATCGCGCGATTTCGCGCCACGCAAAGACGACTTTGCAGCGGAGATGCGAGTGGATAAAAAAGCGCCTCGCCGCGGCCCAGCCAAGTCCGCTGTTCCCAAAAAGCCTGCGCTGAAAAGCCCCGCGGTGCGGGGTGCCGAGCTCGCCAGCCGCTATAACCAGCGGCAAACGTCTGCGCCGGCTCCCCGGCAGAGCCTGACCGTCTTTGGAGAGGAAGAAAGCGTCAAGAAAACCCAAAAGGCGATGCCTGTCAAAGCTGGGCGTGCAGCCTCCCAAACAAGCACGGAAAAAGATATGGCGAAGAGGCCCGTGCGCGAAAGCTTTGGGGCAGAACGGGAGAATAGAAAATATGTCAGCCCATCGTCGCAAAACCGGCAGCCGGAGATCAAACATGAAGGCTCGAATTTTTTTGACGCAGAGCCCTATGAATCACAGCAAACAGACAAGCAGCTGCTGTTAGCGCGCAAAAAGATACAGGACAGCAGTCTGGATATTTTTACGGAGCATACCCGCCATGCGCCGGTTATGCGCGAGGAAGCTTTCGGGCAGACTGTCGCGTCGCGGACACTTGACACTCAGGATACCGAGATAGCACCGGATACTCAGCCTGCCACAGGCCTTTCGTTCAGGCATGAGCTCAAATACTATATCAATTACAGGGATTATGTGTTGTTGAAAAACACATTAAAACCACTTCTGTCTATGGACAGATTTGCGGGCGTCGAGGGGGATTATCATATCCGAAGCTTGTATTTTGATGACACGTACGAAACAGCGTTGAAAGAGAAGCTGGCCGGCAGCGATATCCGCAGCAAGTTTCGCATTCGTATATACAATTTTATGGACGACGTGATCAAATTCGAGAAGAAGTATAAGCAAGGCCAGTATATCGCCAAATCGAGTCTTCTGATTTCCCGCAACGAATATGACGCATTGCTCGCCGGAGAATGCGGTTTTCTTGCGGACAGAAAGGAGCCGCTGGCTGCCGAGATTTTCATACAAATGAAGAACAACCTATTAAGACCGCGCGTGATCGTGGATTATCGCCGCGAAGCGTATGTGTCTTCATTTGAAAATGTGCGCATTACGTTTGACAAAGATTTGAAGGCCGGTCTTTGGCTGACAGATATATTTAACCCGCATGCACCCACGATGCCGGTGCTGGATACCGGTACAATGGTGCTGGAGGTCAAGTTCAACCGCTATTTGCCGGTATTTATCAAGTCTGTGCTCAACAATGTCAATGCGGCGCAGCGGAGTGCCGTGTCAAAATATGTATTATGCAGGAAGTATGACTAGGAGGAAATTAATATGGGTGGATCGGATATCATCAAAAAGGGCGTGCTGGAGGATTTTCAGCTGACGACAGACCTGACGCTGGTGACCGTCATGATCACGCTGGGTTTGGCGTTTATAGTGGGTCTGTTTATCTATCTGATTTACAGGCTGACTTTCACCGGCGTGATATTTGCCAAGAGCTTCGGCACGGCGCTGATTATGCTCAGCCTGGTGACAGCGATGGTCATCATGCCAATCTCAACAAATCTTTATCTGGCTCTTGGTATGGTGGGCGCGTTGTCCATTGTGCGTTTCAGAACGGCGGTTAAAGACCCGCTCGATACTATATTCATGTTCTGGGCAATTGCCGCCGGTATTGCGCTCGGCGCACGTCTTTACACAGTCGCTCTGCTGGCCTCGGGTATGATCGGCGCGGTTCTGCTGATCTGGAACCTGTTCAAGTCAAAAAAGAATTTCCCGTTTATGCTTGTGATTCGTTTTGAGGACTCCTGTAAAAAGGAAGTGCAGGCCCTGCTGCGGAAAATGCCTCCCGGGCGGCTTAAATCCAAAATTGTTTCCGAAGGCACCATCGAGCTGACCATTGAAATGAACATCAGGGAAAACGAAGCCGGCATGATCGACTCGTTTTCGACGATACCCGGCGTGCTCAACGCTTCGCTTATCAGCTACAAGGGAGACATTGTATCATAAAGGCGGCTCGACGGGCAAAAGAGCGTTTGCTATTGCGAACGTATGTTGCACCAGATATATGATTAAAAAATGGGGCGGATTACCGATTATCGTCGGAGTCCGCCTCTTATATTATGGCGGGCTATTCGTTTGCGAGCAGCGTGATGCTGTAACCTGTTTCGCCTGTTTGGCGAATGATGAGCCGGCCAGAGGCAGCCTGTGCGCCGCCGGCCACCGCCGTGACGCTTAACGTGCATTGGGGAACAGCGGTGTTGTTCGCATCAAAGGGAGACCAGTAAACGGTGTCATTGGCGGCGGTGGAAAACGTCTGGCCTTTGTTGTGCGCGATGTAATCCGGCGCACCCCATGTAAAAAGCACGCCGGCATCCACGTCCAGTGCTATATGATCAGCGCCGGGGTAATCCGCGCGCAGCGGAAAGCCCGGGACACTGCTGTCGGACGCAAGGTACTCATTGAGCTCTGTTTCAACGCCTGGCGTCAGCACAATTTCTGACCATTCGTTGGAGAAAACCGTAACAGTCAGTGTCGGCGGCTCGTTTGTCTGAAGCAAATACGGCATGGCGAAACCAAGCGCGCATATCAGCACGGCTGCCAATATCCCGATTGTCAGCTTGCTCCGGCGGCTCAAAGGCTGACGCTCTTTTTTAAAGACTGAAGCAGAAAGGTCCTCTTTTTCAGCGTTTTCGGTTGTTTCGCCCATTTATAGTTTCCTTTCGATCCCAGCTTCGAGGCAATGCGAAGAATAATCATCACCATAGCTCTATTAATATATATCACAAAAACCAGGCAAATGGGATTATA
>CAZNVX010000366.1:0-3611 GCA_964576225.1 uncultured Christensenellaceae bacterium | reverse complement strand
CTGAGAACATCCGCTACGCTGACGATATCGTACCACACAAGCGGCGCTTTCAGCTTGCGGAAATCCGTTCCCATGTAGAACATAAACGGATGGGCGTGCCGGCTGTTCTCCCATAGAGACAGCAGCGTATCGGTGCAGCTCATAGCTATTTCGCTGTCAGCGAATTCGGGGATATGAGCGAGAAGCCGCAGCATGATCAATGTGGCATACGGACAGCAGTCGTCTTTGCGGCCCGGCCCCCGGAATCTGCCCAGATCGGGAGATGCTGCGCATGGGAAAGCGCCGTTGCGATTTAATGAAACCAGATATGAAACGCCCGGTTTAATATGGTCATCATAGGGTGTGCCCGACCGGAGCAACGCTGTGAGCAGTAGCGGTGCGTCACACAGGCACCAGCTGAAGCTGTCTTGTCCCGTGCCGCCGAAATGCTTCGGGATGCTGATGAGCGATTGGTAGACACCATTTTCGTCCCTGTTGGCCATGATTTGCCTGACGGCGGCATCGATTTCAGGCACATCGGTTTCAAGGCCGATATCCAACAGAAAAAGAAGCTTATGCACAGACAATCCGGGATTTCTGTGATTGGAGACTACGTCACTGTGAAAGTTATGTATGTCCGTCAGATAAGCTTTGATTCTATCATCCTGCAATACTCTTTGCTTAAGCGGCTCTAAGTTCGGCTTATTTTCAGCGAGAATAGTTGATCTGACTGCGTATTCAAGCCACGGCTCAGAGTTGAGAAGATGCGTGATATTATTCATACATACCGTCCCCCATGCGTGCAGGCAATATTTTGATACGGTTGATTATACCATATACAGCCAAAAAAAACGACCGGGGTCACCCGGCCGTTCGTCAATGGTTGTAATTTACAGCCCGCAGGAGCGCAGGAACGCCACGCTCTCACGCAGCATGTCTGCTGTGCCGCCGATTTCGAGTGTGGAGGCATGGATCTCCTTCCGGTCTTTGAGAACCTCGGCGACGCCCTTAACGTCGATCACACCGGTGCCCAGAGCAATGGTGGAGAAGCCGCAGCCAAACTGCTTGCCACGCCGCGGTATCCACTCCGCGCCCAGATCCTTCCAGTGCACGTGATAAATCTTGTCCTTGAACACCTTGGCCATCTCCACCGGGTCGGTGCCGCCAAGCCAGGAATTTCCGGTATCCATGTTAACGCCCAGTGACTTGGGGTTGTCCAGCATATCCATGATATCCTGTATGCCTTTGATGGTATCGGTGATGGGCCCGTGAGGCTCAAGCAGCACGTTCACGCCAAAGTCTTCCGCCATCCGGCAGGGAACGTAGAGCTTTTCGGCGATGGTGTAGATGCATTGCTCATAGGTCAGCTTCTTGGCCCACTCGGAATGCGGCTCGTTCTCAGTTGTGACCACATCCCGGATACCGATAGCGGCGGCATATTTAATGCCTTTCATGATGCCCGCTGTCTGAAAAACGCCGGGATTGCTCGGCTCTAACAATGCGCCGTGCACACAGACGGTTGAAGGCGTGATACCGTATTTGTCGAAAAGTCTCTTTGTTTCAAACGGATCGCCGTCAATGCTGACCGTGGCCGCGAGGCCGGCCGAATCAAACATGCTCGAGCCTTCGTGCACATCAGTGATGTCCGCGCAGGTAAACCCCGCTTCCTTTGCCAGCTGCAGCTGGCGCTCCACCGATGTATACGGCTCTAATGCCAAAAAAACACCAATGTTCATTTTTCTCCCTCCTTATATATCTTTTTTAGATAAATGCAATGCATGCCGCAGTGCATACAATGATCCCGGCAGTCTTTGCTCTGGGCGTCAGGCTCACCAACGCTGTCCGCCAAAGCATCAGACAAAGCCTCGTTGGTGGGTGGGTTATCTGATGCGTCGTTATCAAAAGCTGTTGTTTGAGTGGGTATATCGTCTTTCATGGTTAACCCCGGCTTTTGGCCGCTTGTTGCATTGTCGGCCGCCTTGTCTGCCCGTAAACCGGACGGATACCAACGGCGAACGGTCTTGAACTTCTGTGGATATGGCGATTGAACAGTACGCTTTCATTATAGTTTATACGAATAAGAAACGCAAGCCCGACAATCCGAAATGCACTAATTATAGCTCGTCAGGCCTTGCTCCTCTGATGTGGCGGCAAGGGCGTGTCTCCTGAATAAGGCGCGCAGCAGCGCCTGCATGACGATGATCACCGCCAGCGGCGCAAGGCAGGTAGCCAGCGCAATTTTCAGCCCGGAGGCATCCGCCACGGCGCCCATCAACAGCGGCCACACAATACCGCCGACCGCCGCGGAGGATATCAGTATACCGAACACAGTGCCCGCATATTTCGGAAAGCGGAGTTTGCCGATGGCCAGCATCGTCGGGAACATGCCGGAGCATCCGAATCCCATCACGCCGAAGGCAATGACGGACAGCCAAAGGGCATCGGTGAGCGTGCAGATCAACAGCCCCGCGCAGGCAATCAACGCCAAAACACCCACGAGCACGTGCAGGTCCTTTCTATACCGGCCGGACAGCGCGCGCCCGATGGCCACGAACAGCCAGAAGACGGACAGCGTCAGGCTGGACAACACCGGATCCGCACTGAGCTGGCCAATGTAGTTGGACACGTAAAACGTCAGGCCGACCTCTACCGCGACATACATCATGATGGAGATGCTCAGCAGCAGCATTGCCCTTTTTTTAAGCAGTCCAAATGTGAGGGATTTCTCCGCATGCTTCCCGACGCGGCAGTCCGGATACCGGGGCTTTGGATAGCTCAGAACGATAAAGGTGACAACGATCAGGGTGAGCAGCACCAATGCAAAACCCATCACATAGTGCCAGCCGATAAAAACGCTGATAATGCCGATGGCCAGAAAGGGGCCGGTGATGTTGCCAAGCGAATAGAAAAGGCGCGAATTGTTCATAATGCGCTGCGCCGAATCCGGCCGCAGATCAGTCAGTATGGAGGACATCGTGACCTCAAGCGAGCCGAAAGCCGCCCCGCCCAGCAACAAGCCCGCGCCCGATGCAAAAGGGCTGCTTACCGATATCACCAGCACGAAGCCCGCAAGCATGGTGATCAGCGAGCCCAGCATCATCGTGCGGCGGCCGTAGCGGTCTGTTAACTCGCCGGTTAAGATCGGGCTTAAGAAATAACCCATAAAGGTGGTCATGATGAGCGTGCCCATTATGGTGTTGTCCGCTGAATACGACGCGGCGATATCGCCAAGGATGCGCTGGAGCATGGACATGTAAACACCCAGGAACAGGAACACAATAAAGAAATATGCCACGATCCCTTTTTTCATCGCACAGCCTCCATAAGTTTATACGTTTAATTCTATCATGATCCATGAGCAAAAGGAAGTGGTCTCAGTAAAAAAGAATATGATACGCTGCAGTGTGTGATCATAACCGAACAGGCAGGGCGGGTGGCTTCACAGCGTTATGCCAGCCCCAGATACTCCTCGTAGCATTGGCCGCTGTCCTTCATGGCGCGGGCAGCCTCCACGCCCACAAAGCGCCAGTGCCATGGCTCATAGATCACGCCGGTGATGGACACCTTGTCCTTGTTGTAACGCAGCGTGAAACCATAATCCTGTGCATTGGCGTCCAGCCATTTAAAGGCAT